>CAZCKF010000276.1:0-5202 GCA_964499155.1 uncultured Chitinophagaceae bacterium | reverse complement strand
ACTGAAATGCAGCTACGAGCTTTCCACGATTTTTTGCCGGAGCAATTTCAGTTATATACATCGGTGCAACAACTGATGATGCACCAATCGCCAAACCACCGAGGAATCGAAAGCCCATGAAAGTATAAACGTCATTGGCGATGCCCGAGCCGATTGCAGAAACGAGGTAAAATATCCCGATGGCCAGCAAAGTTTTTTTCCTGCCGAATTTTGTTGCCGGAAACCCACCGAACAATGCGCCGATTACAGTTCCGTACAGGGCTGTACCGATTGCAACACCATGCATTACATCAGTGAGGTTCCATACTCTTTTAATTTCCTGTTCCGCACCTGAAATCACAGCCACATCAAAACCAAACAGAAAGCCTCCGAGTGCGACGACGATGGACCAGAGAAGTAATTTTTTGTTCATAACACGAATTAAGACGAATTACACGTATTGATTACACGCCTGCCCGCCGAAGCCCGGGCGAAGGCGGGGATTAAGACGGATTACACGGATAGGTTAAAAGCTGATTGATCTTTCCTTTTTTGTTTACTAATGTTCCTTCCCTCTTCCTCTTCCTCTTCCTCTTTCTCTTTCTCTTTCTGTTTCTCTTTCCTATCCGAAGCGCAACTGAACATGGAACATTTTCTCATCATTCACTCCGCTCTTGTCAAAACAATAATCGTATCAATCGAATCCATATCCTGACTATCAAAATATAAAAATGTGCCTTCGGGTTCTTGTTTATAACGTATAGATCTTTTATCAGAAAACATTTCAGCATGTTTGATTTTCTGTTTCAGGTTAGGAAGAAAAATGAAATAATCTCCAGTCCTTTTCAGTATATGTACATATAATTTATTTGCTTTTGCTGTCACAATACCCCAATCCTGTGGAGCAATAATATCTCCACGCGTGCCATAAATGCTTTCTCCATACCGTTGCATCCAGTTACCGATCACTTTAAGTGTGTCAATGAATTCAGTTTGAATTTTTCCATCTGGCATTGGTCCAACATTTAATAAGAAGTTTGCATTTCTTCCTGCAGCATTCACGAGATAGTGGATCAATTGTTTGCCTGATTTATAATTCCGGTCGGTCATGTTGTACCCCCAGGAATTATTCATGGTCTCGCAGGACTCAAGTGGCAGTGCAGAAATATCTGCGCCACCAAATCCTGTTGTGTTGTGACCCGGCAGATCTTTTTCAAACATCTGGAAATCTTCTCCTGGTAATGGAGAAAGGTGATGATTGTTTCCGATCAGGCAATTCGGCTGCAGTGTATGAATCAGTTTATAGATCTCATCATATTTCCAATCAACCTTACTGGCTGATTTTTTATCATGATCATTATCCAACTGATCCCAGTGACCATCAAACCAGATGCCGCTTATTTCACCATAATTCGTCAGCAATTCAGTAAGCTGAGCTTTCATGAAAGCAATGTATTGCGACCAGTTGCTTTTTTCTGTACGCCCTGTGCCCTTGCCTGTTCGACCCGTTTCATATTGGTAATCGGAACGATACCAATCCAGAAGAGAATAGTACAAAAACAATTTAATGCCCTGCTTCCTGCATTCTTCAGAAAGCAATTTCAATACATCTTTGCCGTAAGGCGTATTTGTGATTTTCCAATCTGACTGTTTTGTATCCCAGTTACTGAATCCATCATGATGCCGCGTAATAAATGTGATGTATTTCATCCCGGCGTTCTTTGCCATGCTTACCCATTCTGGAGCATTGAAATCATGAGGATTGAAAATATTGACCAGCCTTCCATAATCTTTATAATGAATATTACGCACCTGCATTACCCATTCACCATTTCCGAGTACGCTTGAAGCGCCCCAGTGAATGAATAAACCAAATTTCATGTCCTGGAAATCTTTTCGCGCTGCAAGATTTGCAGCCGTTGGCTGATATTGTGCAGTTGACACTGATCCAATAAACAATGTCAATGCAAGCAATAATTTTTTCATCGGTTATGGTCCGTTTATAATGAGGGCTGCACCTGAAGTTATGATGATTGAAGCACCGTTGTGCATTGTGAGACTACGTATTTCTGTCGAGAAGTTGACTTTCGGCAAATTTGGTACATCCGCAAAAATGTGAACGTTGCTGTTCATGTTTGGTACATTACCACAGTTCCAGTTAGCAGGATTTTCCCATGCCTCGCTGACAGATCCATTCCAAAGGAAAACAGAGTCACATGGCGCAATGCTTACCGGATCCTGTGCTTTCGCATCACCTCGACCAACTCCAGAGAAATAAACCACTCCAACAATTTCTCCATTAATAGCCTGCGTTTCCCGCAGTGACATTTTATCACCGCGTCCTTCTCCACTGAAATAAATGCTCGCTATGCTTGATCCATTCAGCGCGCTGTTATTCATCAGCATTACATCGCCTCGCCCTATACCACTATAATAAATGTTGGAAATTACTTCTCCTGTGAATGTTTTTGATTCGATCATCAAATGATCTTCGCCGCGTCCATTTCCGCTGTAAAACATTTGAGCGATGCTTAGACCATTCATAGCATTGGTAGTAAGCAACAAGTTTTTATCACCTCTTCCGTCGCCACTGAAATACATGCTACCTACGTATGTTCCAGAAAATGATTGATAAGTTTCAATTGACATGTGATCACCACGTCCGATACCGCTATAATATAATTCGTTGATCAAATTTCCTGAAAATGAAACAGACGGCCGACCAGATTGCATATCTCCTCTTCCTTCTCCGCTGATATATACTAGGGAAATATTTTGTCCATTCAGCCCGGACATTGATTTCACCGTTGAATTGTCTCCGCGTCCCTCTCCACTTGCAAACACAATGGAAACATTTTGCCCGGAAAGTGAAACAGCACTTCTATTAATATATTTATCACCTCTGCCTATACCACTAAAATAGGGATGCGATAAATCGAATCCTGACAAAGTTTGGGTTGGTTTCAGATTCAATACATCTCCACGCCCAACGCCACTCCAGTAAAGCACAGATATATTTTCACCATTAATTCCAGCCGAAAACTTACCTAACAAAATGTCACCTCGTCCAATGCCACTCCTGTATTGTGCATTAAGTTGATGTACAAATAATAAAAGCAAAAATGAAATACACCGCATAAAAATATTATGGAGCTGTTCTGGCACCACGGCCACCGGCTTCGCCAATTCTTCCAAAAGGCGAACTAATAAATTGTCGATAGCTGATCGTACATTGATAAATACTGTTTACAAAACCGCCTCCACGGATCAAACCGCCTAGATTAGTTCCTATCAGTGGCCAATCAGGATTTGTATGATTACCTGTAGCCGTCAATTGACCATCTCCATGAGTACCTGTAAAACTTCTCCCTTCATTATTGGCGATCGAAACTGTATTTTCCCAGACATTGCCCGACATTTCCATTATCCCATAAAACGAAGCTCCGGCTTGTTCTCGTGTTGTTGCTGAGCCACCGACACTTCCTACTCGTATGGGTGCATTTCCAGCACCGAAATTCATATTTCCACTTATGGGCCTCTCATTCGCAAAACCAGGGTTGTTGAGTGTTGATGTTATAGTGTCAACGATTACATTTCCCCATGCGAGTTCGTCTAAAACTGGTACTAAAGTACCTCGACATGCTTTTTCGAATTCAAGTTCAGAAAATGGTCTTATACCCGCCCAATCGAAATAGGCTGAAATATCCTCTATGCCAATATTGTTGCATGCTATATCTTTCCCATCTCCAGCTTCGCCACCAATACCATCACCATCGTAATCACAGTAAAAAGTTATTGGACCAGTTGGGTGAATAAATTGATCGCACCTAATCCCATTTCTTCTAAAAAGCGTAGAAGTATTAGACTGAACATAACGGTTTGTGATATTTGTTTGCCCGCTGGCTACGTTGGTAGCTACTCTATCAGCCTGTTGGTTCCTGTCTAAAGTATTCAAAAAATCGACATAGCCTTGCTGGCTGATTTCATATTTCATACAATAGAATGCATTAAAACCATTAGGCCAGGTTGAATTGTTAGGTGCTATTTGCCCGGTAGGATAACCTCCTGCCTGACCGCCCAATGTTCCGGTTCCGGAAGGTGCGGTCAAAGCATTGCCAGTATTTATGGTTGTAATTGTAAACTGGTTGTAAAGTATTGCGCCATCACCTGCAGCGAATGCACCCTGCGGCACATAAACCATTTCAATCGCATAAACCTGCACATCTACCACATCATTATCCTGCAATGCATTTGCACCGTAATTCCATTGCAATTGCGCATTGGTAACCGTCATCGTTCCGCTTCCGGGTGCGCTTCTGAAAATAAAGGCACCAACTCCAGGATTTGTTGTGATGTTGTGAGCAGTTCCCGGAGTAACCAATCCCGTATTGATAGAACTTCCTGCAGGTGCCACGTGATTAATATCAGGCATCAGGCGAGCATGTTGCCATGGCCCATATCCTTTTCTGAATTTTACAAACACCCAGGCAGCATCCCAATTTGCGGGACCGGCCGTAACGCGCCAGCTATTTTCCCAGCTAACGGTGAACTGTACCTGTACAGTATTATTTGTTGCGTTTTGTCCGGTAAGCGTAATGTTGCTTACCTGGATATTATTTGCAAGCATTGTTGTAGTTGCAAATATTGCAATGCAGCACATCATAAATTGTCTGATACTCATAGCAGCGAATTTTTGGTTGTAGCACCAGTTTTGCTGGTGTATATTTTAAAAAAGTTTTTATAGCCCGTTAATCGTTAATACAGCGCCTGAAAGAATAACGATCGAGGCGCCGTTGTTCAATTGCAGTCTCCTGATCTCAGTTGAAAAATTCACTTTAGGGAAATTCGGTGCATCACTGTTGATGATCACATTGCTGTTCACATTTGGAACAGTACCGCAATTCCAGTTTGCAGGGTTTTCCCACGCATCACTTACACTTCCATTCCAGTGAAATTCAAGATTACAATCAGGTATGCTTGCAGGATCACCGGTTTTTGCATCACCGCGGCCGCTGCCACCGAAATAAACCGTTCCAACAATTTCACCATTGAATGCCTGTGATTGTTTTACGGCAACTGTATCACCGCGACCTTCGCCTCCGAAATAAATCATAACAATGCTTGATCCATTCAACGCACTATTGTTCATCAGCATTACATCACCGCGACCGATACCTCCGTAATAGATGTTTGAAACAATTTCGCCTGTAAAGGTTTCTGAGT
>CAZCKF010000275.1:0-5241 GCA_964499155.1 uncultured Chitinophagaceae bacterium | reverse complement strand
TGTGCGCAATTTGTCTCAACTGATCCAGTTCATCATGAATTCCACTGTTGATGATGCTTCCTTTTACTGCAAGAGCAGGCGGATTTTCTGTGATCTCCCTTGCAATTTTTGCAGAAATATGTTGACAAGGATTTAATGCATCGCCCAGTCTTTGTAAATATTCATTTTGAGAAGTAAGGCAGAGCTGCCTGATGATTTCAACTTGTTTCAATCCTCTTGATAAATGCAGCAACTCACGCGGATTGATCTTGCGCATGGGGATCTTTGAAACGAGTCGCTCCACATCACCACATTGTTTGATCGCGTGAATAAGTTTGTTTCTCAGATCGCTATTGATGATAAAATATTCAACCAGGTCAAGTCGCTCATTGATGCGCTGCATATTTTTCAAAGGCATTGCAATCCATCTTTTCAGCAACCGTGCACCCATCGGCGAAACCGTATTATCCATGGTCTTCAGCAGGGTATGACCGTTTTCTACAGGAGAATACAGCAATTCAAGATTGCGAATGGTAAACCTGTCCATCCACAAAAAATCTTCCCTGTCAATTCGTTGCAGGTTTACGATGTGCTGGAGATTGGGATGTTCTGTTTCCCGCAAGTAATGCATCACTGCTCCCGCCGCCGTGAGACCTGCAGATAATTCATCAACACCAAAACCTTTAAGCGAATGTGTTTGAAAATGTTTGAGCAGAATATCATGCGCATAATGCCCGTCAAAAATCCATTCATCCAATGTGTAGGTGTACATGCGCGAACCAAACAGCTCGCGAAATCTTTTTTGGTTGTGACGCTGGTAAATAACTTCTGCAGGTTTCAGGCTCTGTAAAAGTTTATCAGCGTATTCACGATTTCCTTCCGCAATAAAAAATTCACCTGTTGATATATCTAAAAATGAAAGTCCGAACAGGTCCTCACCAGCAAAATGAATTCCAGCTAGAAAATTATTTGATTGTTGTTCGAGTAACCGGTCATTCGTAGCCGTTCCAGGTGTAACCATTTCCGTCACACCCCGTTTTACGATTCCTTTTGCAAGTTTGGGATCTTCAAGCTGGTCACAAATGGCAACACGATAACCTGCTCTCACTAATTTGTGTAAATAGGTATCCAGCGCATGATGAGGAAAACCTGCGAGTTCAAGAGATGAAGCCGAACCGTTATTTCTTTTGGTTAATGTAATACCGAGCACACTTGCGGCAATAACAGCATCCTGCCCGAATGTTTCATAAAAATCTCCAACCCTGAATAACAGGATTGCATCCGGGTATTTGTGTTTAATTGCGCTGTGCTGTTGCATCAGCGGGGTTACTTCGGTCTTCGTCTTAGCCATACAACTCAAACAAAAATAACTGTTTACAAGAGGGAGCAACCCATTTTTATCCACAGCTATTAAACATTTAGTTTTGATACAAAGCCGTGGTCGTTGACTTGAGCTTTAACGAACTCATCCCCAACTTGAAGCAGAATATTTTGAAATCATTTTTATGCAGAAGCTGAGCATGGACCAGTTGAATCGCAAATCAAAGGAAGAGACCAGGAGTGCTGGAAAATTCCCAGTGATTGTGATACTCGAAAATATACGAAGCATGCATAATGTGGGCAGTGTTTTCCGCACCGCAGATGCGTTTTTAATACAGAAAATTTATTTATCAGGCTATACGCCCCAACCTCCGCACCGGGATATTCAAAAAACCGCATTGGGAGCTACTGAATCGGTCGAGTGGGAGCATGTTGCACACACGATCGATATAATCGATAACCTAAAAAAGGAGGGGTATAAAATTTGGGTAATTGAACAAACCAATGAAAGCAAAATGCTTCATGAGATCAAAGAAGCAGAAAAGGTTGCGGTTGTGTTTGGCAATGAAGTTGAAGGAGTATCAAATGATATTCTGTCCAAATGCGATGCTGCCATTCAGATCCCGCAATTTGGAATGAAACATTCATTGAATGTTGCTGTAGCAGCAGGGATTGTTCTTTGGAAACTAACAGAATTAAACATCAGGATTCCGGGTTGAGGTCAAGTTCATTTTACAACTCGAAAGCAAAATCAATGAAAAATCTGTAATACCTGAATTTTGAGATGAATTACACAGATACTAACCAGAAATTACATTCTTTATTATGATTGTAGAATTAACAGACACCACGGTTGAAGAGATAGATCAAATCATGCGGGATGCATGGGACGCTTTTCTTGTATACCGGGACACAACATTTAAACAAAGAGCAGGACTATTACGGGCTATTGCAATTGAAATCGAAAAACTTGGAGATATTTTAATTGAAACTGCCGAAGAAGAAACACATTTGCCTCAATCCAGGTTGAAAAACGAACGCGGTAGAACGATATACCAGTTGAACAGTTACGCGGATGCATGCGAGAAAGCTTCATGGATGGATTTGCGCATTGACAGGGCAGATAACAAAAGAAATCCTCCGAAACCCGACATCCGCAAAATGATGGTTCCACTTGGACCTGTTGTAGTTTTTGGTGCAAGTAATTTTCCTTTTGCTTATTCAACTGCAGGTGGAGATACCGCTTGCGCGCTGGCAGCAGGTTGTCCAGTAGTAGTAAAAGCTCATCCAGCGCATGTACAAACATCAGAACTTGTTGCAACAGCAATTGAACGTGCCATTGCAAATCTTTCTCTTCCTCGCGGACTTTTCGGACATGTGATCGGTGGTTCTTTTGAGCCAGGAAAGCAACTCGTTTTGCATAAGTACACCAAGGCAGTGGCATTTACCGGCTCATTCAACGGTGGCAAAGCTTTATATGAACTGGCGGCTCAACGTAATGAACCGATCCCGGTTTTTGCAGAAATGGGCAGTGTGAATCCGGTTTTTTTATTACCTGGGAAACTAAAAGAGGATGCAAAAAGTGTTGCAAAACAATACGCCGCTTCCGTTACACTTGGTACAGGACAATTTTGTACAAATCCAGGCCTGGTCTTCGCAATTGACAACAATGACCTGCAAAATTTTATTGATGAAGTTCAAAAAGAAATTGTACAAATAGAACCCGCAACAATGCTACATCCGGGGATTTTCAGAAGCTATGTCGAGAAACGAACCATTGCACTTTCTCAACCTTCTGTAGATACAATTGCAGTCGCGGAAAAATTACCTGTCGGCGAACAGGCTGTGGCCACTGTTGCTTCGGTGCCGGCAAGTGCATTTATAAACAATCCTGTTTTGCACCAGGAAGTATTTGGTCCTTTTTCATTGATCATTCGTTGTCGCGACCTGGCTGAAATGCTTGAAGTGGCGAATTCCCTGGAGGGTCAATTAACGGCGAGTGTTATGGGCAACCAAAATGATCTTCAGCAAAACATGACACTGGTGCGCCAATTAAGAAATATTTGCGGCAGGCTTATATTAAATGGAGTGCCAACTGGTGTTGAAGTAACAACTGCCATGCATCATGGTGGACCATTTCCGGCAACTTCAGATTCAAGATTCACTTCAGTCGGATCTGATGGTATCAGGCGTTTTGCAAGACCCATTGCGTATCAAAACTGGCCGGAAGAATTTTTACCTGATGAATTGAAAGATGCGAATCCATTAAGACTTTCCAGGGGAGAAGGGTAAAATTTAAACACGGATTATTTGGATTAAACGAGGATTGCACGGAGTTCTATTTGAACTTTTTAAAGTATCAATGGAGAATACAGAACAGGGATTAGCCAAAGTTTTCAAATTGCTTTGCGTCTTTGCTTACTTTGCGTCTTGCGTGAAATTATTTTCAAATTGAACTTTAATGCGTCACATTTTCGAATGTATAGATGGTCACACCTGTGGGAACCCGGTCCGCCTGGTAAAAAATGGTCCTGAGTTGATTGGTAATTCGATGAGTGAAAAACGTCAGCAATTCCTGAAAGATTTTGACTGGATCCGTACAGGTTTGATGTTTGAACCACGTGGTCATGACATGATGAGCGGAAGCATTTTATATCCACCTCAGGATCCACAGAATGATATTGGTGTATTATTTATTGAAACAAGTGGATGTCTTCCCATGTGTGGTCACGGAAGTATTGGCACCATAACCATTGCCATCCAGGAAAAATTAATTCATCCAAAAACAAAAGGTGTTGTCAGGATGGAAACGCCTGCGGGTTTGGTACTAGCTTATTATACTGAAAAAGAAAATAAAGTAACATCGGTTAAACTGATCAACATCCCATCTTTTCTTGCCGCTGAAGGATTAAAAATCGAAAGTGAAACGCTTGGTGAATTATTAGTTGATATTTCCTATGGTGGAAATTTTTATGCGATTATTGATATGCAAAAAAATTTTACCGGTATTGATGACTACCCCGTTGATTTTTTGATAAGCGAAGCAAGAACAATCCGAAAAATGATCAATGAGCAGAATATGTTTGTCCACCCTGAGAATAATTCCATTCGCGGATGCAGTCATGTTCTATGGGCAGGGAAAGTAAAAGATCCACGTTCCACCGCACGCAATGCAGTGGTGTATGGAGAAAAAGCCATTGATCGTTCACCATGCGGAACCGGAACTTCTGCCCGAATGGCGCAGTGGTATTCGAAAGGAAATTTGCCCGAAAAATTCATTCATGAAAGCATAATCGGGTCCACCTTTACCGGAACAGTCGAAGAAGAACTTCTGCTGAATGGAAAAAAGGCTATCCGGCCGGGGATCCAGGGCTGGGCAAAAGTGTTTGGTTATAATACGATCACAATTGACAATGAAGATGATCCTTACGCCTTTGGATTTCAGGTAGTCTGATGATGCTTAACTTTCAGTATGCAAAAATTGTTTTTTGTTTTTTTAATCCTGTCTCTCTTTGCAAATGGCCAGCAAAAATTCACGCCTGTGAGTTTTTCCAAAGTGACCATTGACGATAATTTCTGGAAACCCAAAATGAAGAAAGTGGCAACAGCCACATTGGATGCGTGCATTTACCAGACCGAAATAAAAACCGGAAGGATACGGAATTTCGAAAATGCAGCGAAGCGCAAAGGGAAACATGAGGGCATTTACTATGATGACAGCGATGTATACAAAGCACTTGAAGCCATTGCATATTCACTCAGAACTCATCCCGATGATTCATTGCAGTTAAAAGCAGATCAATGGATCGACCTGATCGCTGCTGCACAATTACCCGATGGTTATTTGAATACTTACTATACACTGACTGGTCTTGACAACAGATGGACCGACATGGAAAAGCACGAAGATTATTGTGCCGGACATTTGATTGAGGCAGGTGT
>CAZCKF010000274.1:2317-5256 GCA_964499155.1 uncultured Chitinophagaceae bacterium | reverse complement strand
ACTACCATGGTGATGATTCAACCGTATTTGCATCTGGTTCGAATAAAAATGGACAGAGCCCAATAAACTGGTCATGTCCTCCTTCTCAGGGTATTCCTGATAAAAATGATATTCTTGACATGTTCGTACACGTTAGACGTGGCGGACCCAATACATATGACTCATTATGGATGTTTGGTGGAATTTCAATTGAGAATACAACAGGTAACAGGTACTTCGACTTTGAAATGTACCAGACCGATATTTATTATGACAGGCCATCACAACAGTTTTATGGATATGGTCCGGATGCAGGCCATACTTCATGGCAATTCAATCCATCCGGACAAATTATCACTCCTGGTGACATCATCTTCACTGCGGAATATGGAAGTTCATCATTGACATTTATTGAAGCCAGGATTTGGGTCCACAGGGATGCTTTAAATATTACACCTGTTGCTTTCGATTGGACGGGAACTTTTGATGGTGCCGGTTCAGGAGCAACATATGGGTATGCAGCAATCAGACCTAAAACTGCCGGTCCGTTTTATACCGGATTGCAAAGCGGTAACAATGTTTGGACGGGTCCATTCTCACTTGTCCGCGTTGATAATACATTAAATACAACTTATATCGCTCGCCAGTTCATGGAGTTTTCAGTAAATCTGACCAAACTTGGACTCGATCCGGTACAACTTCTCGGTGGTAACCCATGCGGAATGCCATTTAGAAGAATACTTGTGAAAACAAGAGCCTCCACTTCATTTACTGCAGAGTTAAAAGATTTCGTGGGACCGTTTGACCTGTTCCTCGCTCCACGTGTTAATATTCAACCCGATGTTCCGTTCTATTGCGGAGTGATCGGTTTCAGTACTATTAATGTTACAAATCCTTCCTCTACTTCTGTGTATACCTGGACAACTACTGATGGAAATATTGTGGGAAGCAATGTTGGTCAATCGATCCAGGTAAATGCACCAGGTACCTATATAGTATCACAACAACTGATGTCAGGATGTAGCGTATATGCAAGAGATACCGTGACGATCTGGTTTGACGAAGATTGTACAGTTCTCGATGCGCATGATTTGAATTTCTCCGGAAAAACTGAAGGTCAGATAGCAAAATTAAAATGGCAGGTTCCTTCCACGGATGATATCAGTCATTATGTTGTTCAAAGGAGCACCAATGGTTTAAATTTTGAAGACGTGGGTATTGTGCCGGCAGGAACAATTCCTGAATATGATTTTGAAAACAGCATTCTGAAAATTAACTCACGTGATATTTATTACAGGTTGAAAGTTGTGCAAACCAATAACCAGGTTGTGTACAGTGACGTTATTAAACTTGAAAAAGAATTCAATATTTCAAAACCTGTTTTACTTCCTAACCCCATTTCTCCTGAATCACGAATTGTGCTGAATGTTAATGCCGCTCAACAGATAACTGTAAAAGTTTCTGATGTTACCGGAAAACAAATCAGCCATTTCAGTGTGAAAGCCATAAGAGGATTTAATGAAATATTTATTCCGGAAGCAAACAACCTGGCCGCAGGATCTTACGTAATTGAAGTGCAGGCAGATGGAATAAAGCACGTATTGCGTGGAGTGAGGTATGCTGCGAGGTAATGGGGGAGGATGTGAAGTGAGTGGTGAGTAGTGAGTAGTGAATGCCTTACTATTGGTTTGAATATTTTTTAGTTTTGAATCCTTCAAAGATTTTTAATTATTGAAATTCTTATCCTGGTATTTGTTGAATTTTTTAAATGAACTTCTATAAAGATTCTTCGAATTAATAATGAATGTTCGATTTAACCTCAACTATTCACTATTCACAATTCACCATTAACAAGACACACGCATTCCAACAAGTCAACAAGTCTTGCGCATTATTTGAGCTGCCGCTTACATTTGCAAACTAATGTTTCTTAAAAAATCCCTCGGTCAGCATTTTCTTAAAGATGAATCGGTAAGCATGCGCATTGTGAATGAAGTGCTTTCTTCACCACATGAAAGATTGCTGGAAGTTGGACCGGGCGGAGGCGCACTTACCAAATACCTTTTAAAAGCCCCTGGGATCGATTTTAAGGCCATTGAAATTGATGATGAGAAAATCGCATTTCTATTGCAAACCTACCCGGAATTGCAGGGAAAATTGCTTAGGGGAGATATACTGTCCATTCAGGCACCTTTCAATCTGCCCTTTAGTGTGGTAGGAAATTTTCCTTATAATATTTCCACGCAAATCGTGTTTCGCATCATTGAATGGAGAGAACAGATCAGTTGTGCAATAGGGATGTTTCAAAAGGAAGTCGCTGAAAGAATAACTGCAAGGGAAGGAAGTAAAGTGTACGGAGTAACATCAGTGCTCACGCAGGCTTTTTTTGATACCAGTTATTTGTTTGAAGTGGATGAAGAAGCATTCAACCCACCTCCTAAAGTAAAGAGTGCTGTAATAAAACTTTTACCCAGGAAAGAATTGCTTGAAATAAAAAGTGAACGAAATCTTTTCATGCTTGTAAAGACTGCCTTTGGACAACGACGTAAAACGCTCAGGAATGCTGTGAGAGGTTTGTTTAAACCTGATGTTCTTGCTGATTCGTTGTTTGATAAAAGAGCTGAACAATTGAGCGTCCTCCAGTTTGCTGCGCTTACCTTTGAAATGAACTAATGAATAATCTTGTCGTTATAACATCACGTGTGCATGAAAATTTTGTAAATGCTTTTCGTAAAAATGGATATGAAGTTCATTACAACCCATCGATCACTTATGATGAATTAAAAGCAGTGATCCCCCTAGCAATTGGTGTTGTGGTTACGACAAGGATTCGAATAGACGCACCGTTGATTGATAATGCAACGAAATTGAAATGGATCGGAAGACTTGGCAGTGGCATGGAACTGATCGACGTTGTTCATGCAACATCCAAAGGGATCATGTGTGTAAGTAGTCCTGAA
>CAZCKF010000274.1:0-2307 GCA_964499155.1 uncultured Chitinophagaceae bacterium | reverse complement strand
CAAGCTTGCCGTTGCAGAACATGCATTGGGCATGTTGTTGTCACTTCGACATCGCATTATTTCTTCCGCAAACCAGGTCAGAAAAGGTGAATGGAGAAGAGAAGAAAACCGGGGAAGTGAGCTTTCAGGAAAAACAATTGGCATCATAGGATTTGGAAACACAGGTGCTGCATTTGCACATTTGCTTAAACCCTTTAATGTTACTGTACTCGCTTATGATAAATACAAATATGGTTTCAGTGAAGGTTATATCAAGGAAGCGAGCCTGGAACATATTTGCCGATATGCTGATGTAGTCAGCTTTCATGTTCCATTAACGGATGAAACATTTCATATGGGAAATGGAGAACTTTTCAGAAGCATGGCTCTAAAACCCTATATAATAAATACAGCCCGGGGATCTGTTGTGAATATTACCGAATTGATAGAGTGCCTTAAGCAACAGCAAATAGCCGGAGCAGCACTGGATGTACTTGAAAATGAGAATTTAGCCACACTGTCTGATTTGCAACGCAATGAACTTGCATGGCTTACGGAACAACCCAATGTGATAGTAACGCCACATATCGCCGGATACAGCATCGAGGCTTTCGAGAGAATGGGCACTGTTCTTTTGCAAAAATTAGGGATTGAGTGATTCCAATTTGAAATAATTTTATATTTGCTGATACATACAACGCTTCAGGTACAAACTGAGGCGTTGTTATTTTTTTTTACCTAAACGGAGAGTTATGAGTGGTATCCAGTACGTTACCAAGGAAACATTAGAACAGATGAAGCTGGAATTGCAAAGAATGAGAGGTGTTGACAGACCCGCAGCATCAAGAGCCATTGCAGATGCTCGGGAAAAAGGCGATCTGAAAGAAAATGCCGAATATGATGCGGCTAAAGAAGCGCAGGGTATGTTGGAAGCAAAAATTGCACAGCTTGAAGGACAGATTGCAAGTGCAAGGATTCTTGACTCATCAAATATTGACACAAGCAAGGTTTCTATTCTTACTAAAGTGAAAGTGATCAACCTGAATACAAAAAAGGAAATCACTTATCACCTCGTGAGTGAAAAAGAAGCAGATTTGAAATTGGGAAAAATTTCTGTGACCTCGCCAATCGGGAAAGGCCTGTTGGGCAAAACTGTGGGTGAGATTGCAGAAGTAGTCGCACCTGTTGGTGTGATCAAATTCAAAGTGGAAAATATTTCAGTGTAAACTGATCAAAACACGAAAGAGAGTCCGCCCCGTGCGGACTTTTTTTATCTTCATACTGAATGAGTTTTCAACGTATATATCAATATTTCAAATACAAATACTTCAGTAAAATGTCCATTTTCACCAAAATCATCGCCGGAGAAATTCCTTCTTATAAAATAGCAGAGAATGAAAAATTCTTTGCGTTCCTGGATATTTTTCCAAACAGGGAGGGACATACACTTGTTGTGCCTAAGCAAGAAGTAGATAAAATTTTCGACCTCGACAATGATCATCTTTCAGAAATGCTTGTGTTTGCGAAACCAATCGCCAAAGCAATAGAAAAAGCATTTGACTGCAATCGCTGCGGCATTTCAGTGATCGGTCTTGAAGTGCCACATGCTCATATGCACCTGGTTCCGATCAGTTCTGCGAATGACCTGAATTTCACAAGACAAAAGACAAAGGCGAGTGATGATCAATTAAGGGAAGCGCAGGAGAAGATCCTAAAGTTCTTGTAAAACTCTTGTGAACAGGGAGGTGAAAAATGGTGAAAAGTGAAAGGTGAAATGTGAACTTAAATTCGATAATGCACTATAGTTAAGACGAGTCGTTTCATCCAACCATTATCAAATTTTTATTGAAGTTCCGACCATAGGTTCACTTTTCACTTTTCACATTTCACAAAAATCTTTCTTGTGAAAAGTGAGATGCGAACAGTGAACTTAAATCCGATAATGCACTATAGTTAAGACGAGTCGTTTCATCCAAACCATTATCAAATTTTTATTGAAGTTCCGACCATAGGTTCACTTTTCACATTTCACTAAAATCTTTCTTGTGAAAAGTGAGATGCGAACAGTGAACTTAAATCCGATAATGCACTATAGTTAAGACGATTCGATTTTTAAAGAAAATAATTGTGATGGTTGAATAACGAGTTTATGTTTTTTTAAAAACAGCAAACATTCCACAATTCAGATTTGATGAAGTCACAAATACAAACCAGTATCAGATTTTTATTGAAGTTCCGACCATAGGTCCACATTCACATTTCACTAATATCTTTCTTGTGAAAAGTGAAATGTGAAAAGCGAACTTAAATTCGATAGTGTACTATGGT
>CAZCKF010000273.1:1391-5272 GCA_964499155.1 uncultured Chitinophagaceae bacterium | reverse complement strand
CCCAATGGCACTTGCAGTTGGAACAGATTTCTATAGCGCCGGACGGGAGGGAATGGTCATCATATATTATTAAGAATTATTGAATTGTAGATTTTCCTGTTTCAGAGGGAATCAGATTGAAAATGCAAGGGTAACTTTTGGATTGTATAGCCTGTTCCTTTACCTTTGCCGTCCCAAAAACAAAAGGTTTGTAATGCCGACTATTCAGCAATTGGTTCGTAAAGGAAGAGAAATTATCAGGGCAAAGAGTAAATCCAGGGCTTTGGACAGTTGTCCTCAGCGCCGTGGTGTTTGTACCCGTGTGTATACAACTACGCCTAAAAAGCCGAATTCAGCACTTCGCAAAGTGGCTAAGGTGCGTCTTACGAATAAAGTTGAGGTGATCGCATACATTCCTGGTGAGGGCCATAACCTGCAGGAACACTCAATCGTGCTCATCCGTGGTGGTCGTGTTAAAGACTTACCCGGAGTACGTTACCACATTGTTCGTGGTTCACTTGATACTGCTGGTGTTAAGGACAGGAAAAAAAGCCGCTCTAAATACGGTACTAAAAAAGATAAGGCCGGTGGTGGCGGTGGTGGTAAAAAATAATTCAAATTCATTAATAGCATAAGATGAGGAAAACGCAGGCCAAAAAACTTCCGCTCGCGCCGGATCCAAAGTTTAACGATAAACTGGTTACACGCTTTGTAAACAACCTGATGTGGCAGGGTAAGAAAAGTGTTGCCTATGATATTTTCTACAACGCAATGGAAAGAGTAGAAAAGATCACTGGTGAAAATGGTTATGAGATCTGGAAAAGAGCTTTGTCTAACGTAACACCTTCGGTAGAAGTTCGCAGCCGCCGTATTGGTGGTGCAACATTTCAGATCCCATCAGAAGTACGTGCCGACAGAAAAATTTCATTGAGCATGAAGTGGCTCATTCGTTACAGCAGGGAGAGAAATGGCAGAAGCATGGCAGATAAACTTGCAAATGAAATCGTAGCAGCAAGCAAGGGTGAGGGTGCCGCATTCAAGAAAAAAGAAGATACGCACAGAATGGCCGAGGCAAACAAGGCGTTTGCACATTTCCGTGTATAAAATATTCACAGCATTCAATAAAAAACCGTTCAGTGTCATGAGCGGTTTTTTTTATATTGACAACTGAACGATCAAACTGATGAAACACATCCTGCTAGTAATGCTCTGCATCTTTTTTTTCATGGCGGTATTTTATAATTGCAGCAACAGCGATGAAGCGATAGAACGAGAAAATGAAAAGCGCTCCAATGTTCCGACTTTCATCATTCCTGATACAAGCAAGATTTCCAATGATTATTTCGGTGAAATGGTTCGTTATGGTCGTGAATTGATGTTGAACACAGCCTATTACATTGGACCAAATGGTAAGGCAGGAAAATATACGGGCAATCAAATCAATTGTACCAATTGCCACCAGGACGCGGGAACAAAACCATACTCATTTAATTTATTGCAAGCTCATGATCGGTACCCTCAGTATCGAGCAAGGGAGGGTCGTGTATTGACTTTAACTGATCGCGTAAATAATTGCGTTCAACGACCGGGTAATGGAAAACCACTTCCACTTGACAGCAGGGAAATGACAGCATTCCTTAGTTACCTGAAATGGATCAATGAATTTTTGCCAAAAGATGGCAAAGCTGATGGTTTGAAAAATCTTGAAATCAAATTTCCCGACCGAGCAGCAGATCCGGATCGCGGCGCTGTGATCTATGCACAACGTTGTTCAAGATGCCACATGCCTGACGGGGGCGGCTTTTTTGACAAGCAACAAAACAAAATGTTGTACCCTGCTCTATGGGGTGATCATGCATACCAGCCAGGATCAAGTATGCACCGAGTAATAAAAATGGCGCAATGGTTGAAAGCAAACATGCCCTATGACTCTGCAAGATGGAATAATGTTTTGCTTACAGATGAAGAAGCATTGGATGTTGCCGCTTTTGTAAATCATGATGAAATTCACAAACGCCCCAATCCTCCTTCTTTTGACTATCCACGTCCTGCTGAAAAAGCAATTGATTATGGGATACCACCCTTCGCAGATACTTTTCCTGCACGCCAACATAAGTTCGGGCCATATCAACCTATTATTGATTACTGGAAAAAACAAGGAATGAAACCAACTTATTGATCAGTTAAGTTTGATCATGTAGCTTTTTACATTTTGCGGGTTTAATGCAGGATACACGTGAATGCTCAATGACGTTGATTGCATTTTTTTCACTGGAATTTCTAAGGATGTAAATTCCTTTGCTCCGAGACTTATATTAACTGAACCAATTTTTTTTCCTGCGTCGCTTATATCTATTGTATAATTATCTTTTTCTGTACCATCGTTATGCAACACTATGCCTTTTAAATAAGATCCTGTAATGACAGGATTTAATTGAGTAAGAGTAAAAAACCTTGGATAAAGGGAACTTGCTACATTGGTCCTGTAATTCGTGAAAGGTTTCCATTTATTTTCTTCAGGAGAATATTTTTCAAATGTGCATTCCCACACTACTTCCCTGTCAAGCGTTATTTCAAAAATTTTATTAAGACCTCCAATGCAAACAAGGATATTGCCATTGGGTAATTCAAGTGCATAGCCTTCTTTTCCTTTGTGCCCCCCTGGTAATTCCGGAATTTTAATTTCATATTCCCAGATCTTTTTTGATTGATCATTCTGAAGGGGCTGATTTACGATCAGGATCCTGGGAAAAGTCACTGCTTTTTCATCATCCACGACATTGTTGTTGTATATCAGTACATTTCCATTTCTCATTACCACGGGACCATGTTGTCGAAAAAACCAGAAATTAGTATCTGTTTTTTGTTTGACAACATTGTGTTTACCCCAATCATAAACAACACGGCCGGTCTTTTTGTCAATTTTAAAAACAGAAGAATTATTTCGAAAGCTTGCAATGATGGAATTGGTTGCCGAATCGAAAGAAAATCCATTCAGGTGCGTTCCTTCTACGTTTGTGGCATCAGCATTCGAGTATCGGTAGATCATTTCACGTGCAACATGATCCTTTTCATTCCATGACCATGTTACATTTCCATTGACGTCATATTGAATGATCGTATTGTAACGTGCATTTACAATATTCGATGGATTGTAAAATCCTTTTTCATTTTGAAAAAAATATCCGCCAACAAGATAACTGCCGTCATACAATTTGGTAAAATCGTGGTGATAGAATTCTGATTTCCCCCGGGAAACTTTTCCATCATTTGGTGCTTTCCAAAGTGTATCTCCGGATAAGGAAATTTCCACTGCATTCGTATTGTCCAGGTAAGTAATTGTACCGTCACCGGTCAATTGAATATTTCGAAGCGCAGGCTCTTTTGACCCATCAAATTTTTTATCATTCAGAAACCAAACCGGATTACCCTGCCTGTCGATCGCGATTCCGAGGTTGTCAAGAAAAATGACATTGTCATTGTACAATCCGGGCTTGGATTTCACAGTAAACCTGTACAAATTCGGATCAACAAATGGATGGTAATCTATTGAAAAATGGTATTCAGGACTTTTGAATAAAAGTTGTTTGTTTTTGAAAGCCTGGAAATTCCATTTATAATTTCTGCCGAAATGCAATCCTTGTTTTAACAGGACTGCAAGTGATTTATTGCTGATTTCAAATGATACCGCATTTACATCTCCCACCATGTAGGGATCTGATGTAATTGTTACCAGGTATTCATCTGCACCCTTTACTTCATTATATTCAAACATGACCTGGGTGTGATTCAAATGGGCACCATCAGCAGGGATAACAGCAGCGGAAATATTGAAGGAAAAAAATAAAAAGGTCAGGAACCACAGGGTTCGGTAAACAATGATGCTCTTCATATTCTGCACG
>CAZCKF010000273.1:0-1380 GCA_964499155.1 uncultured Chitinophagaceae bacterium | reverse complement strand
AAATTATTTCATTCAATTATGATAAGATGTAAAAAGCCGCCCTGGGGCGGCTTTGCAAATTCCTTTTGGATTTTTTTACATTCCTCCTGATGATTCTGGAGCGCCGGAATCAGTTGTTGATCCACCACCACCACCAGTGTTCATATCATTCATGTCACTGCTGCTTCCGGTATTGGAAGTGTTAGATGAACTCCTGGAACCTCTTGAACCCCCGCTGCGTGAAGATGATCTTCCACCGCCTGAACTTCCACCTCTTGATGAAGAAGCTGATTTGCGGGATGCACCACCACGTGATCCACCACGGGATGCTGATTTACGCGCACCTTTCTTTGAAGCTGATTTACGTGCGCCTTTTTTTGAAGCTGATTTACGTGCACCTTTTTTCGAAGCTGATTTGCGTGCACCACCTTTCTTCGCGGCTTTTTTTCTTGTTGCACCTCTTCTCGAAGCTGCTTTACGACCTGCTTTTTTTGCAGCTCCTCTGCGGGAACCTTTCGAAGCCGATTTTCTACCGGCTGATTTTCTTCCTGCTTTCTTTTTGGGAGCAGCTTTTTTCTTTGATTTCTTGGATGCTGCCATACATTAAGGGGTTTTGGTGATTAATTAGTTGTTGAATTGATGATGCTGAAATTACAACGAATAATATGTAACTACCAAATTTTGCAAAGCTTTTGTTGCATTACAAAAACAACTAACGTCAATCAATATCTAAACATCATTTGAAATGAAATAATATCACATCAATTAAAATATATCATCGTGCATAATGCTAACGGTTGTAATCAATGACTGAAAAATTTGTTCGCATGCATTTTAGTTCTGTATAAAATGCATTTGTTTTCCTGCTTTTTGGACATCAATCAATCCTCAAATTGATGTGCCTCAAGTGCTCGCCTTTAGAGGCAATTAACCCTTTATTAACCCCCTTAATTCGGTTCAATTTCCTTACCTTTGCGCACCCGTTTAAAGGGAGTAAAAATCATGGCAGACCTCAAGTTTCAAAGAAATTTTGGTATCGCAGCGCACATTGATGCTGGCAAGACCACAACAACAGAACGTATTCTCTATTATACCGGCGTGAGCCATAAGATTGGTGAGGTGCACGAAGGTGCTGCAACAATGGACTGGATGGAGCAGGAGAAAGAGCGTGGTATTACGATTACTTCCGCTGCAACAACTTGTTTCTGGAAATTTCCTACTGAACAGGGTAAAGCCTCCGCAGCTACCAAACAATACAAATTCAACATTATTGATACGCCAGGACACGTGGATTTCACCGTTGAAGTTGAACGTTCTTTACGTGTACTTGATGGTTTGGTTGCTTTGTTTTGTGCCGTATCTGGTGTTGAACCACAAAGTGAAACCGTTTGGCGCCAGGCC
>CAZCKF010000272.1:0-5289 GCA_964499155.1 uncultured Chitinophagaceae bacterium | reverse complement strand
TCATCTACTTCAAGTTCATTGAATATGCGGCATGTGTTTATCGGATCACCGATATACCCATATTTGCCAAATTGAATTGTTTTGACGAGGCTTTCATCCCGTAATAGCAACACGGGAATTATTCTTGTACGTAACAAATTTGAAAATTAATATTTCGTCCAGACGATCTTGTCAGTGCCTTCGATCTTATTCTTACCAAGGAATTTTTCATCCACCATGATAATAAAAACTGCACCAGCCTTCATCGGCTTTGTCTTTTCTTCTTTGAGCTTTATAATATTATTGCGAATTGATTTTCCGCCCTGCAAAAGATTGTTGTAATCCCAGGCAATGGTCTGGTGATTCTGACGCCAGTTGCTGGAATTGTAAATGAAAGTATTTCTTTCGAGTACAACATTCGGCCCTCCGCCGATGAATGGGAAGCTCAGGTTTGCCGACTCATCATCAAGAAATGGCAGTTGCTCGATAGTGCAATCTTCTATTTTCACTTTGAAATCACAATTCAGACGGATGCCATAACCGCGTGTTTTAATATCAGTGTTTTTAACTAACACGCCTTCTTCTGGCTGACCACCAGCTATACATCCATTCAAGTCAAAATTTAAAGTACCGAGGATTGTTGAATTGGTAATGCTGCTGTTATCGGTTGTAATCATCACTGCCCGGTCACGAACTGGTTCGATATCCCTGTTTTCTTCAAAATAACAATTATCGAGATGAACATTTCTCGTTCTGCCGGCGCCCACACCATCAAAGCCCGATGCTACAAACTGTGTGTTTTTATTTTTTACGAAGCGACAGTTTGTGAAATATATATTTTCTATCGTATTGTAAGATTCATTCTCAATATCCACCCCGGTATTGGGTGAATGACTTTCATATTTTCCGGTAACTCCCGTTTCAGAAAATTCACAATTCACAAATTTCATGTTGCTGCCATTCACAATGCTCAATCCGCAGCGACCATTATTTGTCAGTTTTAAATTTTCAGCGTAGAGACCACCGCCCTTTCCTTTCCATGAAATTCCATCGGTGGACATGTGATGAACATAAACATTTTTCATCACCACATTTTCGACAACATCAGAAATGCTTTCACCAAACAAAAATCCAAAAGAAGGATTTTCAACCACATTCTTTGCACGCGTCATTTGATCGCAGTTGCCATCAATCTCTATGTTTTCAATAGTAATATTTTTCGACTGCTTGATTACAAAGGAAATCTGGTAATCAAAACTGTATCCGAAGTTTCTTTCTTTAATGACCCATTCTGCTTTTTTATGAAAATCACCTTTCATTGAGATCACTGTTCCTTTCTCCCCCAGTATCGAAAAATTGGTAAGACCATCAAAATAGAATGATGTTTTCCCATTCAATATTCTTCCCTTTTCATCCTGCCTGTGAATCTCATTAACTGCATAAATACCCGATGGAAAAAACAAAATGCCGGAGCCTTTTTTATGTAATGCAGCAATGGCACGCTGAATGGCTGCATAGTCATTTGTACGACCATCACCTTTGGCTCCGAAATCTTTGACGTTGAATATCTGTCCTCCGGATTTCTCATTTCCTGTTGGCTGAAAGCTGCTTGCAGTTTGCGCAACGGATCTGCAACCAAATAGAAAAATGATTGCGATGAAGAATGTAAAATTTTTCAATGGTTCGAGTATTTGCGCAATATGCCGCAAATTCATTACCGTTTTACAGGATTGAACAGGATTTAACAAGGATTGCAGGATTAGGTAATGAGGTTTAGTAATTCTTTACGAATTATATGCCGATTTGAGCCGTTTAACCTTACAGTTTGGCAAAATTCTCCAACAACTTCATCCCGAATTTGTGACTTTTCTCGGGGTGAAATTGAGCTCCATAAATATTCTGGTGGTTTACTATTGAATGAAAGGGCTGGCCGTAGTTGGTGACTGCCAGCACATCTTTTTCATCATCGGCTTGTACAAAGTAGGAATGAACAAAATAAAATCGAGGTTCGTCAGGAAGGTCGTTTATTAATTGATTGCTGCGCACTTCATGCACACGGTTCCAACCCATGTGCGGCACTTTTAATTTAAGATCTGAAAAATTGAATTTCTTTGTTTTGCCGGGAATCCAACCAAGTCCCTCCCGCACTCCTTCTTCGCTGCTATCAGTCAGCAATTGCATGCCGAGACATACACCCAGGACTGGAATGCGATCTTCAAGCGCTTTTTTATTCAACACTTTTCTGAATCCTCCCTCATCAATTCTTTCCATCGCCGCATCAAATGCACCGACGCCGGGCAACAATATTTTATCTGCTTCATCAATTTCTTTTACACTATCCGTAATACGGCTTTCAACCCCGATCCTTCGAAACATATTCTGGATCGAGCCAAGATTACCCATACCGTAATTGATAATTGTAATCATTTGATAGGAAAACAATATTTCATGTAAAAACTTTTCGGAACCAGGTGAGCTTTATACATGAGATAAAAGAATGGACGCATTATTTCGAAGCGCTTTTTATATGTCGGGAAATCTGTCCAGTATTTCGGTGGCTGCGACATAATATGTTGAAACTCTTCTTCACTGAATCCAAGACGCTTTTTGAAATATTCCAGCAACTCTGGCTCCAGATAAGGCTCTTTTTCATAATACTCTACCAATGCCTCATCCCTGGAAATAATGCCCGCTCTCACAGATGCACTTAAACTGTTGTTGCGATAGTCAATGGAATATTTACGCGGATAATAAAAACTGTGATTAAATGCAGTCATCCTGTTTTCAAGATGATGACCACCATAATAAACCCAGCCAAACTCTTTTTCCAAAAATGTACGTGCATCTTCTTTTGAATATTGCACATACCAGAATGGGCGAATTTTTTTAATCCTTTTGAATGCAATCCATTTCATGAAAGTCCAGAAAGGCATATTCGGGTAAGTTTTCATTTTCATCTTACCATATTTCTTATGGATGGATGAAATGTATTTACCATCGAAATAATTTTTGCCGAGCGGAGTAATTCCCTCCGCCATGAATGAATGACCTTCTAAAATGTATTTCACTCCATATTTACTTGCTGCACGGTAAAGTGTTTCAGCAAGTGCAAGATCTGTTGGCGCATCAATTTCTGGAACGCCTGCAATGAAAAAGGCACGATAGATGTCATCCATTTCCTTATTGTCAACTACGTGCGTGTAGAGATCAACCTTCATTTTCGTGAGAACCTTCCTGATATTTTCAGTAGCTATCGCAGTATTCCACGTATTGTCGTAGTGTACTGCCAGTGGCCGAAGTCCGAGCTTCAACGCCATGTGCACCATATAGGAAGAATCAGTTCCACCACTCACACCAATTACACAATCATATTTTTTCCCGCGACCTGCTTTTTTTATTTCATCTATAATTGACATGAATTTTGCCTCGCCTTCAGGTTTTCCTGTTCCATATTCTATCACCAGGTCATCAACCATTCGACAATAATTGCAAACACCATTCTCGTCAAAATTTATTGCGGGTACAGATTCATCATATATGCAGCGTGAGCACACACGACCATTTATGGCGTGCGTCACCTTTGGTTTTTCTGCAGTAAGTGTATTCATATTCGGATCCATATTATGATTTAAGAAAGCGGCCGGAATAGCAGGCCTCTTCTTCATGAAAGAACGAAATGTCAAGCTTGTTATGTTCGATCATCGAAAGAAAATCTTCTTTTGAGAATCTTTTCGCATTGCTTGGCGCATACCAGTCATAGTTTGTGCTCTTGCTGAGTTCAAATCCCCAGTCTTCCTTCCAGAAACATTTCAGGAAATTCCAGTAAATAAATCGTTGAATATCATATTTACCGCCTTTAATGCCCAGAAGTGGAATATCAGGCGATTCAAAACTGACATTTAATTCCGACAAGCGTTTACCCAATTCAGTAAGCTGCTCCGAAAATTCCCACATTTTATCATTTGGAATTTCATGTGTTGCTGTTCGGAAATAATCGTCGACGAGTTCGCGGGGCAGAGCCTTCTTCCTGTAAACGTAACATGCAAATTCACCGCCTTTCGAAGTAATGGCGGCAAGATGGTCAAATGTTTTTTCCGGATTTTCAGTATGCATGATCACCTGGTCGCATACCACAAAATCAATACTGTCATTTTTAATATTTGTATTCGCGATATCTCCTTTAATAAAATACAGATTGGGAAGTTGCCAGTTCTTTGATGCAATATCAACTGCATCCGAAATATCAATTCCGATTACAGTTGCATGAGGTGCAAGCTTTGCAAACCAGGCGGCCTTATATCCAAGCCCGCATCCAGTATCAAGGATTGTTTTTTTAGTCGAAAGATATTTTGCAAAATCTTTTTCAGAATCAAATCCATACAGTTGTAAAAACCATTCGTATTGAAATTCGTACAGTTTTTCAATTCCACTGTACGTATCAGCCTCGGTCCATTTGTCACTAAAAATACTTTCTGTCTGTTTCTGGTTGGTTTCATATTCAGCGGCCCCACCGAGTGCAAGAAAGTTTCCTTTCACTGTCACTGGCCGGCTGAAATATGTTTGAACTGCTGTTTCCATAAATTACATCTCTTCAAGCCTGGCTTTTTCAATTACCAGCTTTTTATTATCAACTGTTTTTATAAAAGCTCCCGGGTATGGTGGAGCTTGTGCCCGGATAAAATTATACAACTGCTGACCAGTCATATTTAAATCTATTTCTCCATCAGCAGGTTTGCGTTGTGGATAAACTTTAATCCTGGATTTATCCTGCGGAGTAAATTTCACAGCGTCTGCACTTTTCAATGCTTTTGCCAGTATTTGCTTTGAAGCAGTTGTGGCCTTTGCATAAACTTCTGCAATGGTATCCCCCTCATCAATTGAGATCCTTGCCTGTTCAATAATGTCACCATCATCCACACCATCATCCAAACGGAAAAGAGTTACCCCTGTTTCCTTTTGCCCCTCGATAATTGCCCAAACAAGCGGCGCACCACCTGCATAATCGGGCAACAGAGAAGCATGGATGCCCCATGCACCAAATCTTGCAATTGTTCTTATTGATGCAGGAACCATATAATACCATCCCATCACCAGGATAACATCTGGTTGAATGGACTGTAATTCATTTTTATAATCTGAAATTTTTTTCCCGGCGGCAGAATCTACTTCGAAATATGGGATTCCATTCTTTGCTGCAATTTCTTCAATAGGAGCATGATTGTAATTCCTTACTTTCTTTTCGCTGTATGAAATAGAGAATTCCGCAGGAATTCCAAACACCGCCGCTATTTCAACCTGGCGCTGAAACAT
>CAZCKF010000271.1:0-5294 GCA_964499155.1 uncultured Chitinophagaceae bacterium | reverse complement strand
TAATTGTGGCTGATATTCTACACCAGAGCGTTTTCGCCCTTTTTTAACAATTCGGTATTTACACCCAGCATAGTAATACAGCGATAATGTGACACGAATATTCACGACAAATGAGTATCGTAAACTTACGTTTTTGCATACTCGTTATGTTTAATATGAGCATTCAAAAAAAACAGGTGTACATATGCGTGAATCTTCTGTGACGCAGGCTGGGTGGGGATTCCAGCGTGGAGAACATTCCACAGGGAACAACTTTTGATATGCTGCGAGCGTTGCGCTCCTTGCTGCGAGTGCTGCGAGTGGATGAAAGTTTTAAGTACCGCTTGAGATTTGAAATTTGTTTTTATTAAAAGAATATTTAAAAGGGCTAGGTATTACTGTTAATAATAGAGTTTAATTTTTTCAACAACGTACTCAAAGCTTATACTCAACTCGAAGCCCTCGAAGCTCGCAACTCAAAGCCACCCTGATACTCACGGCTTAAACATCTCGTAGTCCTCGCGGCTAGCGGCTCGAAGCTCGAAGCTTCCCTTCAAGCCTGAAACCTTGGTCTTGATGCCTATATCCTATATTTGCGGCCATGGCAAAAAAGATAAAAGACCTGCTTGGTGAAAAGGCTGAATATCTGCTGAATCACAAGTGTAAAACCATCGAGAAATCAGACCTGCATCTCCCCTCTCCTTCACATGTTGAGGACATTTGGATCAACAGCAATCGCAACAACCAGACATTGAGAAGTTTTCAGCAATTGCTTTCAAGTGGAAGGCTTGCCAACACAGGTTATTGCAGCATTTTCCCTGTTGACCAGGGCATCGAGCACAGCGGAGGTTCTGCTTTCGCTCCAAACCCGATCTATTTTGATCCTGAGAATATAATTAAGCTTGCAATTGAAGGTGGTTGCAATGCAGTTGCTTCTACATATGGCGTGCTCGGTATAATGAGCCGTAAATATGCACACCGTATCCCATTTGTTGTGAAGATCAATCACAATGAATTTCTAAGCATGCCAAATAAATTTGACCAGACCATGTTTGGTACAATTAAAAGTGCATGGAATATGGGTGCTGCAGCAGTGGGTGCTACCATTTATTGGGGCAGTGCTGAAAGTGCAAAACAATTAAAAGAAGTTGCTGAAGCATTTGAATATGCACATGAATTGGGTCTTGTAACAATTCTATGGTGTTACACACGTAACAATTCATTCAAAGTTGATGGCGTGGATTACCATACATCTGCTGATTTAACCGGACAGGCAAATCACTTGGGTGTTACGCTTCAAGCTGATATCATCAAGCAAAAACTTCCAACCAATAATGGTGGTTACAATGCAACCAAGCATGGTAAGACACACAAACTTGTTTACGAAAAACTTTCTTCAGATCATCCGATTGATTTGTGCAGGTATCAATTGTTGAATTGCTACAGCGGACGCGTTGGACTGATCAATTCCGGTGGCGAAAGCAAGGGACTTACCGACATGCAGGAAGCAATTGAAACTGCTATCATCAATAAACGTGCAGGTGGTATGGGATTGATTCTTGGAAGAAAAGCATTTCAACGTCCGTTCAAGGATGGGGTGGAAATGTTGCAGGCGATACAGGATGTTTATTTGGATGAGAGTATTACGATAGCTTAAGATTCTTGATTTGAAGATTTGAAAATTTGATGGTGCACTCTAAAAAACTTCGCATATTCTGTAATTGGAAAAGGAAAGTCTTCTCGCAGAGATGCTAATTTTCAATTTGAAGTTCGAAAATTTGACGGTGCACTCTAATAATTTTTGTGTACCCTGTACAAAAGAAGTCTTCTCGCAAAGTCGCAAAATTCTATTTGAAAATTTGACGGTACAGCCGTTTAGATTCGAATAGTTCTTTATTAGACAGTTATCTCACGCAACGACGCTACGAATGCAGATGTTTTTAAATTGATCTTTTTTACGTGCGCAACGAAGTGCAGAGGTTTCGAACATTTTAAATCCGTTGCGGCCGAAGGCCGTTGCGCCGTTGCGTGAAACAAAACATCGAAAACGAGATCGAACAAAATAATCTGGGTCCCTGACACTACCCACTACTACTCACCACTCACCACTCACTAGCTCTCAACTACGTCGTTTTATCATCATACGTCTTCCCACTCTCCGAACTCTCCCCCTTTTGCTCTTCAGGTGTTTCATTACTTGCACGCAAAGGCTGCTTTGGCTGGTCTTCTTCGTATCCACGATGTTTCTGATTTTCCTGGCGGCCTTCGTATCCGCTTTCGCTGCTGCCCTGTCCACCACCCTGCTCAAAGCCTTTTTCACCCCAGTTGTCTGCATCAGTCTGACGGTGTTGTTGTTGTTGTTTTTCGTCCATGTTGTTGAATATTTCCATTAATGCAGCAATTGTCGTTCCTGCCCCATAAGCAAGCGGGTAAAGTTGGCATGTCCGAAGCCCTATATTTGTACCTCATCTAACTCATAGGCATGGCCAAACAGTTCGAAGATTTTGATGCCAACCTGGCTGGAGAAGAAGGAAAGACCGAAGAGACAAAGACTACCTGGTTCAAACGCATTAAAAAAGGAATTCTTACCCAGACTTCGGAGAAAAAAGAAACGCCGGAAGGTCTTTGGACAAAATGCCCGGAATGCAATTTCATTTGTACGGTCACCGAACTAAGAGAGCACCTATTTGTCTGCCCGAAATGTAATCACCACCACCGGATCGGCAGTGCCGAATATTACGAGATCATTTTTGATAACAACGAATACCTCGAGTTGTTTGAAAATATCAGGTCGAAAGATTTTCTGCAATTCACTGACCTCAAGCCCTATCACAAACGGCTTGAAGAAACCTGGGCAAAAACTGACCTCAAAGATTCCATGCGTGTTGCTACGGGTGAAGTGAAAGGACAGGGTATTGTTATTGCCTGTATGGATTTTGAATTTATCGGTGGCAGTTTGGGTAGTGTAATGGGTGAAAAATTTTCCCGCGCAGTCGATTACTGCATCGAACATAAACTTCCTTTCATGGTCATCAGCAAATCGGGTGGTGCGCGTATGATGGAGAGTGCGTTTTCACTGATGCAACTTGCCAAGACCAGCGGAAAACTATCCCAGCTTTCAGATGCAAGGCTTCCCTATATTTCTCTTCTTACCGACCCAACCTTTGGCGGCATTTCAGCATCATTTGGAATGCTGGGTGACCTTAACATTGCAGAACCGGGAGCATTGATTGGGTTTGCAGGACCAAGAGTAATTAAAGAAACAATTAAAAAAGATCTGCCCGAAGGATTTCAACGAAGCGAATTCATACTCGAACATGGTTTTCTCGATTTTATCGTCCCTCGCAAAGAATTAAAAGAAAAGATCGCAACTATTGTACACCTCTTTAATCATTAAATTTTTTTCACTTTTCACTTTACTCGAGTCTTGAATCATGAATCTTGAGTCTTGAATCTTTTATGTCAAATTCTGTAACCGATATCAACAACCGCGGCGCTTACCACGAATTTTTTATCGATGATAAATACGTTGCTGGAATGGTGCTGACAGGAACGGAAGTGAAATCTTTGCGCATGGGGAGGGCAAGTTTCAATGATGCTTATTGTCTTGTTAATAAAGGTGAGATCTGGTTGAAATCTCTACATATTGCCGAATATTCGCATGGCAGTGACAACAATCATGATCCTGTTCGTGACAGGAAATTGTTATTGCAAAAAAGGGAAATTGGAAAGCTTCAGTCAAAAATGAAAGAGAAGGGATATACGATCGTGCCACTGCGGATCTTTTTTAATGATAAGAACCTGGCTAAGATCGAGATCGGGCTGGCACGTGGTAAAAAACTCCACGACAAGCGTGAAACGATAAAACAACGTGATACTGAAAGAGAAATCAAGCGTTATCTCAAATAATATTAACTGACGTGCTCCGTTTTAAAATTTGATGCACGGTTTTTGAATCATTAAGTTATGCGCAAAAGCTTCGGGTTACTCGTCACTGTCCTGCTGTTTACAACCACCTGTTTCTCTCAAACACTTTCAGGTTACTGGTATGGCAATGCAAATGTGAAAACCGCAAGCTCCACCAATAATTATCTCGTTGAACTCATACTGAGCCAGAATAAAACGCAGGTGAAAGGCGTGATCAATTATTATTTTAAAAATCTGTTTCGCAGTGAAGCCGTTTCAGGAACATATAATTCACTTACACGGGAAGTTAAACTTTACGACATACCCCTTACTTACCATGGCTCGATCGATAATCTCGAAGTGGATTGCATGATGACCTTTGTAGGAACACTTCGTGTTGCAAAAGCAGGATCCCATCTCGTTGGAAAATTTATTGGCAAACCTCAATACAGGTTTACCTGCGCGGAAGTTTCTTTCAACCTGGAAATGAATGCGGATGCCAGCAAGACAGATTCCATTCTTATGGCACTTCGGAATTTTAAAGAAACATACCAGTTGTGGCGTCCATCCTCAACAGACACGCTCGCGATGGTGAATGTTGTTCAAAGAAAAGTGGTGAATTATGTGATCGACCGCGAATACAAGGAGAGAGAAAATGTAATTGCAAAAGACCTCATGATTGAAGGTGATTCCTTGTCAGTTGACTTTTACGATAACGGTGAAATTGATGGTGATTCCATTTCCGTTTTTTTTAATGACCAACTGCTTGCTTTTAACCGGAAATTAAGTACGCGGGCTGTTCACTTTACATTGGGACTTGACAAATCGCGTGAATACAATACACTCTCCATGTTTGCGGACAATCTCGGGACCATTCCGCCCAATACCGCGCTGATGATCATCACTGATGGAAAAAATCGTTATGAAGTGAGGTTGTCGAGTGATCTGAAACAAAATGGGGCAATTCGATTAAAGAGGAAGGATAGTGTGCTGGGGATTAATTAAGGCAATTCACGAGGGCACTTAAGTTTGAATTAAGATCACACAGTTAAACACAAAGGCACAAAGCACACACAGTTGCACAAAGAAAAACAGCCAATTAACTTCCGCGATTACTTAAAACTACAAATTACTTTAAGACGAAGGATAGTGTGTTGGGGATTAATAAAGCAATTCACGAGTGCACTTAAATTTGAATTAAGATCACACAGTTAAACACAAAGGCACAAAGCACACACAGTTGCACAAAGAAAAACAGCCAATTAACTTCCGCGATTACTTAAAACTACAAATTACTTTAAGACGAAGGATAGTGTGTTGGGGATTAATAAAGCAATTCACGAGTGCACTTAAATTTGAATTAAGATCACACAGTTAAACACAAAGGCACAAAGCACACACAGTTGCAC
>CAZCKF010000270.1:0-5294 GCA_964499155.1 uncultured Chitinophagaceae bacterium | reverse complement strand
CCATCAACCAGGCTGCCGCGGAGACCATTATAATATGGAGTGAATTTCGGATCGGCACGATCAAGCGGTGCGTCACGAAGCAACAGGTAAAATTTACCAAGCTCCATATTATCGAACAATTGCCCGAGCTCATTTACATACGAAGTGAGAAAAGTAATTTCCATATCCATATTTACCACATTCTTCTGTCCTGAAGTATGCTTGGCCTTTGTATGCCGGATATCTATGTCCTGTAAACGCAACCTGAAAATTGAATTATTGATAATTTCAGTCGCACGGGTTGTGTCTAGAACAAAACGAGCTATCAAGGCGGTGTCTTCCCGATTGTCATCGTTTGTAAATGTTCGGATGACGGTAAAACCTCCAAACTGCATCCCCACCGGGTCAAATGAACTTTCCACAGACAACTGGTCATAGAAATACAGATCGGTAAGTGCGAACGAGTAATCTGCCATGTACTTTGCCCGGTCATTCGCGATCATTTTTTTTACCGCATTGGTTGCAAGGGAAACCGCGCTTCCCAGCAGGGGAGCAAGCACAATTCCACGGGAAGGGCCGCTTCTTTCACTAAGTGTTGGCACTTCCTGCTGTTTTAGTGCAGCAAAATTCATGACATCCGGCCTTTCCCGAACCTGCATTTTGAGCTGTTCGTTGTCAACCGCATAGCCGTAGCCGGAGGATTTGCAACTGTATAAAATCGCCGCAAAACATAAAATGGATAAAAATCTCTGGTTATACATGGTGGTCTGATATGGGTGCTGAATATAAAGAAATACAAAACGTTCCCTTTAAAAGGACACAAAAAGATTGACCATGGTCATCCTTTCCGCACCCTTCAAAGTGTTTATCCCCGGGCTATTGCAGTACCGGTTCCAGTGATTATATTTAACCTCCTTTACATCTTCCAATCCTGTCTTAATCCATCAGTTACGCGACCCCTGACCAATTGTAGTTAAACACAATTGCAAACCACCAAATACACTGCTTATGATATTGGTAAGGCTATTACCATGCGTGATGCTGTTTTTTGCTAGTGCAAACATGTATGCGCAAACATGGCAACAACATCTTGATTCTGCAAAGCATTACCAGGATCAAAGAAACAATCCTGTTGCGTTAAAATTTTATCTTCTTGGTCGGGCAGCACTTCCTTCAGATTCAGTTCGTTCTGTAACTGCAATTGGCATTTTAAAAAACACATCCCGGTTATATCAGCAGACTGGCAACGCCAGGGCGATGGCGGATATTTTACTGGAAGCGCGGGCAGTGATTGAATCAGTAAAAGGAAAATCAACACTTGATTATGCCACAAACAGCGATGATCTCGGAGTGGCCTATTTCAACATCAATTACGATTCTGCTATCTATTATACTGAAGAAGCTCGTGAAATAAAAAAAGCTTTGTCAGGTACGGAAACGCTTGATTATGCTAAAAGTGAAAACAATCTTGCGCTGTTTTATTATTCCATTGGAAAGTATTCGAAAGCAGAGGAATATGGGTTACATGCCCTGGAAGTCCGCGCGAAACTATTGCCTACAAAAGAATCCAATGATTATGCACAGAGCCTGAATACACTTGCTAATATTTACCGTGACCAGGGACTTTATGAAAAAGCAGAACCTTATTCGATTGAAGCAAAAGAGATCCGGCAACGCATTCTCCCGCAGCATCCTGTTTACGCAATCAGTACTGTCAACCTTGCTAATTTATATTTTGAATTAGGTCAGTATAAAAAAGCAGAGCAATTATATATTGAAGCTAAGGACCTGCGTGAAAAAGTGATGACCAAATCGCATCCTGAGTACGCAAACGTTACAAACAAACTGGCTGACTTGTTTGCTGTAACAGGGGAATATGAAAAAGCAGAAGCATTATACCTGGAAGCAAAAGACATACGTGAGAAAATTTTAGGCAAGGATAATTTCAATTATGCTCAATCAGCAAACAACCTTGCAAGCCTGTACCGTCAAATGAAAATGTATGACAAGGCTTTGCCTCTTGCTATTGAAGCCAATGAGATCTGGACAAAACAATTCGATGCAAATGACCCGGTCATTGCATATTCCCTTACAAACCTTGGGCAGATATATTTTCTAAGTAATAACCTTCCAAAAGCAGAAAAATATTTTCTCGATGCGCGTGTCATCTGGAAAAACAGTGTTGGGACTGACCACCCACTTTACAACCAGAATACCGCTGAACTTGCACGCCTTAACTGGAAAAAAGGAAACAAAGCGGCTGCTGACAAATTTTTCGTGGAATCATTTAACAAGCAGAAATCACAGCTTGATAAAATTTTCAGGTTTACAAGTGAGGTGGAAAAACAACAATACCTGGATAACATTACTGGATCCACAGATGAATATTTTTCATTTCACCAGCAACAAATGCCGCGCACAAAAGCCGGAAATATATACACCACTTCATTGATGAACAGGAACCTGGTTCTGTCATCATCACAGCAATTACGCGAGCGGGTGAATGCAAGTGATGACGAAACCATGCAGGCTAAATATGACGAGTGGATAATTGCAAGACAAAAACTCGCTCGATTTTATTCAACACCCGGAAATGTTGACAGCACTGAAGTGGCAAACCTGGAATCACGTGCAACAGTGCTGGAAAAAGACTTAACGCGGATTGTTTCAGCTGCAAACAATACATCTTCATTCGGAGACTGGAAAAGCATTAAAGCTGCTCTTGCAACAAATGAGGCATCCGTTGAATTCATACGATACCAGGTGCATCGCTCCGATCGTACAGAAGATTCAGTTATGTATGCTGCAGTATTGCTGAAAAAAAATATTGCAGAACCAATCCTCATTCCACTATTTGAAAATGAAAGATTTCAAAAACTTTTAAAACAACAATCACCCTCACAGATCAATGCATTGTATCGGGGTGGTGAACGCGGTGGGCAGCGAATGCCTGTTTCGAAAGAAATGTTCGGTATGATCTGGTTGCCGCTGGAAAAACATTTAGGAGGTATTAAAACTATCTACTTCGCTCCTGCCGGTGATCTTTATAAAATATCGTTTGCTGCTCTTGCATTAAATGATAAACAGGTTCTCAGCGACAAATACAAACTCGTCCAGCTCAATTCTACATCATCAGTCATAGAAAAAACGAGGGATATTATTACAGCTAACGATAATATACGTCTCTATGGTGGAATTTCTTACCAGGGAGATTCATCAGGAAACAGCAATTCTATTGTGAATGCAACAACATCTGCTGCAGTCTTTGCTTCTGTCGGAAAGATGACACGAGGAGGTAGTGACTGGGATTATTTGCCTGGAACAGAGAAAGAGGTCAATGATTTAAAAACAATTGCAGTAAATCAACTGGCAGACAGGATTTCAGTGCTTACGGGAAGTGAAGCAACCGAAGAATCGTTCAAAAAACTGAATGGAAAAAATTCTCCTGCTGTATTGCATGTCGCAACGCATGGATTTTTCTTTCCTGATCCGGATGCTGCCACAGATAAATCAAAGACGGGCTCAGATCGCGGCAAAGTATTTCGCGAATCGCGCAACCCGCTGTTACGCTCCGGTCTGTTATTCGCAGGTGCAAATCTCGCATGGCAGGGAAAAACAATTTCCGGAACAGACGATGGTGTATTAACAGCCTATGAAGTTTCGAACATGTATTTGCCCAATACAAAACTCGTTGTGTTGTCAGCTTGCGAAACTGCATTAGGAGACATTCACGCAAGTGAAGGCGTGTACGGATTACAACGTGCATTTAAAATGGCCGGAGTAAAAAATCTTGTGATGAGTTTATGGGAAGTGCCGGATGAAGAGACGTCAGAATTCATGAAGGAATTCTACAGTGGCATGTTTAATAAAAAAACTGTTGCAGATGCATTTTATGCAGCACAAACAAAGTTGAAGAACAAGTACAGAAGTGAGCCGTTTAAGTGGGCGGCGTGGGTGATGGTGAGGTAGAGATTTTTGATTTTGGATTTTGGATTTTGGATTTGCTTTACTGGTTTCGAGAAGTTATTAAACCAGATATATCTAAAAATTGATTTTGATACTGTGGTTTTTGTTGGGGATTTATTTAAAAGATTGAAATGAAACATTGGTTGAAAGGATTCATTGGGATTGGATTTGTATTCATACAAATATTTGGTTTTGCACAATGCAAGGAATTGATGAGCAATTCGACTGTAAATCCATGCAATGGTGAATATCAAATTCATAACACTGGTACCGGGACTTCTTATGTATTAAAAGGAACGTCAGGTGGCAGACCTGGCTCAACTCCGGGAAATGGAGGCAGTACCAGCCTTGCATTTTTAGAACGCGGTGGAACTTTTTTTACAGTGGCTTCAAAAAATGGATGCATGGAAGTTTTCGATCCCAGCTATGTGTATATGCCGACGAAAACGGATTTAAAATTGACATCATCTGAGAGCCTTTGTCCTGCAAACAATTTAACATTCAATCTTTCCAGCAGTGAAACAGGAATAAGTTATGAATTGTATCAACAATCAGGTTTTACTGGAACAAGATTAGATTTTAAACCTGGAACAGGTGGCCCGATCACATTTATTCCGGTTCCAGTGACGATTGAAGGAGAAATATTTGTAAGAGCTTCACCACAAGGGGGTCCACTATGTAATGATCGTGTAAGTAACAGTTTGTATATCGACGATAATAATAATGATAGAGGTAATTCATTACCTGAGGTTCAGGGTTTTAACAGTACTCATTGTTGGGATATTACAGGAAGTCTTCTATCATTTGTTCCGTCATCATCCAATCCTGTTACAACTGCTTTTGAAGGATCACAATTTGTAAATTTTTCGACAGGGATTCCCGGAACTGAAAATTTTTTAACCTCCCACAGGTTAAATTCTTTAAATACGGCATATGTAAGGGTCGAATTTTATATGTATGTGAACAATAATCCGCTATTTAATTCCGGCAACTATTTAAATGAAGGAGTGCAATTACAATTTAAAAGTTCCGAGAGTTTTGAACCGCAGGTATGGAATGATGCAGGTGTTTTTGTGCCACGGCATGATGGGTCATTAGTTGCTGGGACAGGACAATGGAAAAAATTTCAATTTGATCTTCCAAATACTGCATCAGGAAAGGATCGGTTGTTTATACGATTAAAGTTCGTAACGCAAGGTGGAAACAATTGCAGCATAGACAAAATTTCAATCTTTCAACCTCAAGGCTGCGAATATAAATTTGGTGTAACAGAATTAAAACCAACAACTGTTACAAATAACTCTGTACAATTTAACTGGCGTAACGTACCTGGAATAATCGGTTATGAA
>CAZCKF010000269.1:4478-5312 GCA_964499155.1 uncultured Chitinophagaceae bacterium | reverse complement strand
GATCGTTGTAACGATTCGATATAATTGAGATTTCTTTTCATGGAATTCATCAAAACTGTTTTCGTCCTTAAAAAATAACACAGCCAGCATCACACATGCAATCCCGATCGACAAACCAAGAATGTTGATTGTTGAATAGAGCTTGTTGTGGAGGAGATGACGGGTTGCTATTTTCAGATAGTTTTTAAACATGTTGAGATGTTTCTTGTTTCTCGTTTCTGGTTTCTCGTTATTCCGCGTATTACTTTCTTACACTCAAAATGCCATTTAATTGTCTCCAAAAGCCAACAGCCAAAAGCCAACAGCTTTTCTTAAGTTTCTGGTTTCTGGTTTCTCGTTATCCCGCGTATTACTTTCTTACACTCAAAATGCCATTTAATTGTCTCCAAAAGCCAACAGCCAAAAGCCAACAGCTTTTCTTAAGTTTCTGGTTTCTGGTTTCTCGTTATCCCGCGTATTACTTTCTTACACTCAAAATGCCACTTATTTGTTTCCAAAAGCCAACAGCCAAAAGCCAACAGCATTTATTAAGTTTCTTGTTTCTGGTTTCTTGTTTCTCGTTATCCCGCGTATTACTTTCTTACACTCAAAATGCCACTTAATTGTTTCCAAAAGCCAACAGCCAGCAGCCAACAACTCTTGTTCATTCCGTTCTCAAACTCTTCACCGGATTCGACGTCGCCGCTTTCACCGCCTGCACACATATCGTTAAAAAAGCAATCGCCACTGCCACAATTCCTGATACAATAAAAATCCACCAGCCGATTGAAATCCTGTATGCGAAATCCTGCAACCACTGGGTCATGAAATACCAGGCGAGTGGTGATGCAATGA
>CAZCKF010000269.1:0-4468 GCA_964499155.1 uncultured Chitinophagaceae bacterium | reverse complement strand
CAAGTTTCAAAAAATCCCTTGACAATAATCCAATGATTCCCTGAACTGAGGCTCCAAGCACTTTGCGGATACCAATTTCTTTTGTACGATTTACAGCTGTCAATGCAGCAAGTCCCAGTAAACCAAGACAAGCAAGAAATATCGAAATCCCACCAGCCCAACCCACAATACTTGCCCAGCGTGATTCGGATTTATAAAACTGGTCGAGTTTTTCATCAAGGAAACTGTACTTGAACGGGTAATCGGGTACGATTTTTTTCCATGTGGCAGCCAAAGTATTTAATGCATTCGTTGGATTTCCTTCTTTGATCCTTACAAAAAATTTGTATGGCTGATATGATTTGAATTGATGAAACATTTGTGGGCGAACTGGTTCACTAAAAGGCCTGTAATGAAAATTTTTAACCACTCCAATTACTTCAGGAGTCAGTTTCTCCTGGTAACCGACAAGTTGTTGTCCGATGGCTGATTCATACGTCCACCCGAAATCATTCATCATTGCTTCATTGATCACAACGGAAGTAGAGCTGTCCGATGCAATAGAATGATTAAAAAATCTTCCTGCAACAAGTTGCATATTCATCACTTTCAAAAAATCATCATCTACATAATATTCATATACCTCCTTCAATTTCCCTTTATAATCAAATCCTGCACGACTCCAACCTTCATTTTCGCCAATACCGAGTTCTGAACTTGTAATTCCGGCGATCATTGGCTGCTGCAGTACGTCTTCACGGAACAATGAATAGACTCTTTTGCCTTCTGTTCCCTGTGCATCCACAACAATTACATTTTCTTTATTGAATCCCGGATGCTTTGATTTCATAAATGAAAGCTGTTGTGTGATTATCAATGTTGAAATGATCAAACCGATTGACAATACAAATTGAACAGTGACAAGTGATTTAGTGAAGAAATTCGATCCTCCTACACGAACCTTGCTCTTTAAAACTTCATTTGGATTGAATGACGATAATACAAGTGCCGGATAACTTCCTGCAACAAGTCCAACGATTAATGTTACCAACGCAATTAATCCGATGAGTTGAGGGTATTGTGAGAATGATAAACTAAGCTCTCTTCCTGACAATTGATTAAACCAGGGAAGCAATAACTGACTAATCCCCAGTCCAATCAGAGTTGACACAATACTTAACAGCAATGCTTCCATCATAAACTGGGCAAGCAGGCTTTTCCGATTGCCACCAACTACTTTTCGAATACCAATCTCTTTTGCACGACCAGCAGATCGTCCTATTGCAAGTGTTGTAAAATTGATACAGGCAATCAACAACAACCCCGATGCAATTCCTATCAATAGCCAGATAGTGGAAGGTTTTACGGACTCCACTGAACCACCAGCAATTTTTGTATCAGTGTGTATTGAAAGAAGCGGTTGCATCCCGTAAGTCACCGGAGCGCCTTTTCCTTTCCAGTATCCTGCTTTTCTTAATTCGGCTTCTTCTTCAGGGTAATATTTTTTTCTGAATGTGAGTAATCGTTCTGGTTGTTTTGCAAGTGTGCTTCCATCTTTTAATTGAACAAACGTCTGGTATGCTGATCGATTCCAGTTATTCACGCTTGTCTTGCCGTGTGGAGTTGTTCCGAGATATCCAAAATGCCCGAGGATTTCAAATTGAATACTCGAATTGGATGGAATATTTTCTGCAACAGCTCGCACAACAAATGGTTCAAAATCTCCATCCTGTTTGATCTCTATTGTTTTGCCAATCGGATCCTCTGTACCAAACAGAGTTTTTGCAATGTCTTTTGTTATAACGAGATCGAAAAAATCTTTTAATGGGTTTTTACTTCCGGCAATAATTTTAAAATCAAATACCTGGAACAATTCCGGATCAGCGAAATTGATTGGTTTTCGAGATACCTGTCCATTGATCCTGATAAAATTGTCACCCCAACCCTCACGAAAGCGAGCTGCATTTTCCACATCGGCAAAATCCTGTTTCAATGCAGGTGCTAGCGGCATAGGCATATAAACATCGCCACTCGCAGTTTCACCCTCCATTGCTTCTGTCCACCGGTACATTCTGTAAATGTTGTCAGCTTTAGAATGAAATTTGTCGAAGCTGAATTCATTAACAGCATATAAAAGGAAGAGGATGAAACATCCAAGACCAATTGCCAACCCGGAAATATTAATCGCAGCAAGTCCTTTCTGGCGAGCCAGGTTGCGAAGCGTGACATTGAAAAAGTGTCGTATCATAAAATCTTTAGGTTTCTGGTTTCTAGGTTTCTGGTTTCTCGTTATCCCGCGTACATCATTCTCGCACCTAAAATGCTCCTTAGTTGTCTCCAACAGCCAACAGCCAAAAGCCAACAGCTTTTTCAGGTTTTTGGTTTCTAAGTTTCTGGTTTCTCGTTATCCCGCGTGTCACAAATCATTTCAATAATTTTCATTTTCCAAAGACGCCTCGCTTCTCGCCCTTCGCCTCTCAAAAAACGTTCTCGAACATGAAACGCTCCTTAGTTGTCTCCAACAGCCAACAGCCAAAAGCCAACAGCCTTTTCAGGTTTCTGGTTTCTAAGTTTCTCGTTTCTCGTTGTTCTCCTAAGTTTTATCTTTATTCCGTCCTCAGGCTTTTCACCGGGTTCGAACTCGCCGCCTTAATCGCCTGGAAACTCACCGTCGCCAATGCAATCAATACAGCAGCAAGTCCTGCAAGTCCAAACACCCACCATTGCATATCGATATGGTATACAAAATTGCTTAACCAATTATCCATAAGCTTCCATGCAAGTGGAAACGCGATGAGGGATGCGATCAGAACAAGCCGCAAAAATTCTTTTGATAACAATGAGAAAATGCTTGATATCGATGCACCAAGAACTTTTCGGATACCTATTTCTTTTGTTCGTTGTGCTGCAGCGAGTGATACGAGGCCGAATAATCCAAGGCATGAAATAAAAATTGCCAGGGCAGTGAACCATTTTGCCAATTCACCGATCTGCATTTCACTGTCATACATTTCTGCATATTCCTGGTCCATGAATTTGTAACTGAATGGCCGATCCGGTAAGTTCTGTTTATAAACCTGTTCAATTTTTTTAATGATCTCTGGTGTTCTTGCACCATCTATTTTTACGAAATAGGTCCATGTCCAATCGCGAGCCTGTATGATAACTGGCTCAATCTGTCCATGAATTGAAGAGATATGAAAATCTTTCGCCACGCCAATGATTGTACCCTTCCTTTCATTCCATAATTCAAGTTGTCTGCCTGCAACAGGATATTTTATTCCCATGCGTTTAACCGCCTCCTCATTAATGATAAAGGACAGAGAATCTGTTCCGTAGTCGTCTGAAAAGTTTCTTCCTTCACGAAGTTGTATTCCTAAAGTTTCCAGAAGGTCATTGTCTGTATTGATCAAACTAAACAGCACTTCTTTTTCATTTTTCTTTCCTTCCCAATTCACATTGCTCGTGGAATTATTTGAGCCGGTAAAATTGATTGAGCTTCTTGTTGCAGAACGAACACCATTAATCGCAGTCAGTTGACTTTTGAATACATCATATTTTTCCGCAGGAATACCGGCCGAAGAGAAATACACAAGGTTATCTTTATTGTATCCAAGGCTCTTGTTCTGAAAATATTTGATCTGCTGGTAAACGATAATAGTTCCAACGATCATTACAACACTGATCACGAATTGCAGTACAACAAGAGATCTGCGTAACCATGAATGTTTTCCTTTAACACCATGAATAGCTCCTTTCAAAACAGTAATTGGCTGGAATGACGATAGCACCAATGCAGGATAACTGCCAGCTATCAATCCAGTTAAAAATAACAGTGCTACAAAAACAGCAATGTCAATTCCATTCCTGAAAGAGAGCGATAGATCTTTTTCCAGCAGAGTATTTAGTGAGGGGAGTACCAGTTCAACCAGTCCAATAGCAAACAATCCTGCGATTAGAGTCAGCAAAATTGATTCTCCCAAAAATTGCCTGATAAGTGCTGCTTTGTCGCCACCAACTACTTTGCGAACTCCAACTTCCCTCGATCTTTTTGAGGCCTGTGCAGTGGAAAGATTCATGAAATTGATACAGGCAATCAGCAATATAAATATGGCAACAACAGTAAAAAGATTAATGTACCCAATTTTACCTCCAGTGTTTATCCCGTCACGAAATTCATGGCGCAGATACCAGTCCTTTGCAGGATGCAATAATAATTTCACATTCACCTGGTCAGCATGTTGTTTTGCAACATAATCTGTGATCTTAGAAGTAACAACAGCCGGATCCGCTGATTCCTGCAGTTGAACAAAAGTTTGAATATTGTTGTTGTCCCACACTTCTTCGTTGTTCATATACAATTTCACATAATCTGCTGCAGGCATGAGCCAGTCAAATCGAAGTGTTGAATTTTTCGGATATGCTTTAAAAACTCCAGTTACTTTATACATCCGGTCATCTTCCACCCGAATTATTTTTCCAATGGGAT
>CAZCKF010000268.1:1182-5336 GCA_964499155.1 uncultured Chitinophagaceae bacterium | reverse complement strand
CCTTTTGATTCAGTTACTGCATCCGGGAACCTGTACACGTTTTGAGCTGAACCGTTTGAATTCGCGAAAACAAGTGCAACATCTTTGTATTTACTACCATCATTGCTTCTTTCAACAACATAATGGCTGACGTTCTTTTCTGCTGATGTAATCCATTCGAGATTTACTTTATTCGATTTCAACATTGCATTAAATGAAATGAGTTGTACAGGAAGCGTAACCTGGTCGGGATACTGAAACGCTTTCATATAAAGAGAATTCTGTCTTTCCGCGGATCCACTGCTGCTCAAACGACTTGAACCATATTTCACTTTGAAAGTAGAAATGTTTGATTTTGTAACGGTGTACATCACTGAGAGCGCTGAAGTATCAATTTCATCATATTCAATTCCAGTAACGTTTCTTCCTTTATATTTTCCTCCCAGCAATTGCAATACAGATATTTGCAATGTAGAGCTCATGTATGTGCAAGCACCGCCATTCATATTGATTTCGCAGAATTCTTTTAGTGTAAGATTTCCATCAATATCTACTGCAGTTGCAGAAACACTGCTCATTGCTTTTGGATAATTTGTTCCGGCTTCAACAAGCTTTATTGAAAAAACAACATAAGATTCACCAATAACATTCCCTGCTTTTACAAGTGGTTGAAATGCTTTTTCATAACCAACACCTGTTTCATCAATCTGTGATACGCTTGCTCCATTCACCATGCTGTCAATCGATACAAGTGCATCCGTTCCGTTGGTAACCAAAGGGAATTTGTACACAGCATTAAGCTGGTTGTTGGTACCACTGACAAGGACCGCGTTTTGAAACGATAATGTGTTTGACTGGGAAAATCCAGAGATAGAAAGAATGCTGCAGATGAGCATAAGGCACGCAAATTTTGCGTGGGGTACAGATACAGTTTTCATTGTAACTAAAAAAAATTTGGTACTGAAATAATTAAGTTTTCAAAGGATTATTTCAGGTACTTTCTTCAGAAACTGGATCGTGTAGTTTTCGGAATTCGAAGGATAAGAGGAGGAGTGAATGGAACAAAACTAATAGCTGTATTCCATATTTGCAAGTACTTGTACTAATTATTTTACGTAATTAATGCAGAAGGCTTCGTAGAACCCGAAGCCTTTTCTGCATCAATTGAAAGATCATTGTTTGATAATTCTTTGTTGCACAATATCCTGGCCACATGAAGCTTTCACAAAATAAATACCTCGTTGCAGATGACTGACATCTACAATTTCGATATTCTTTGCAGCCTTAACTTCCTGTGGTTTATGTACCTGCCCATAAATGTTGATCATCTCAAAATGTACTTCTTTTCCATGCCATTGAATCGGTAAAGAAACTTTAACCTGGCTCACTGCACCGATTGGATATGTATGCAGTGTCAATTGTTTTTTCTCTTCCTTTTTAATGGATCGGACAGGGGAATATTCAGCGTGACCGTTCGCATCGACGATACGCAAGCGGTAAAAAACTTTCTTTTCAGAGATATCATTCACCTGCTCTGTATAAATATATTCCTGGACGGAGCCCTGTTCATAATGAAAAAGGAGGCCTGTTTTGGTAAATGAAAGCCCGTCAGTACTTCTCTCAATTTCATAATGACTGATTTCAAGAGCTTCTGACGTGCACCATTTCAGTACAACTTCATTGCGTTCGATAGCTGCATCAAAACGCAACAACTTCACCGGCGAAGCAAAACCTTCACGGGCGGTGACAACTTCCCGGGAATCCCATTCCTAAAACCAGGTTCAATAACAGTTTGTGTAGAATTTTTCTTTGCATACATTTTTTTGGGTACTGAAATAAGTTATTCAGAGCGGACTTAGTTCGGTACTTCCACCTGATATTGGCGATCTTTCACGGAATTGAATCAAACCGGCTTTCATTGGATTTGGTGGTTGTTTCATGGAATAGGCTCTGGGCTTCATAAGAATTGGCTGTTGATCAAAAGGATTGGATTTAACGGTGGCAATCATGGATTCTGGTGGCTTTTCAATTGGACTGATGGCTTTCAATGGATAAGGCTTGATTTCGAATTGGCTTTTCAATACATACCGGTTTTTAATGCTGGATTTCATGGGATCATTGGTTTAATTCATCAAGGGAATTGGATTTTGATCTGGACTTTAATGGACGGACTTCAATTGGATTTTGGATTTATACCGCGGATCAACTGCATTCATGCTAGCTATACATAAAGCAGCTAATGATTTAATGTAAATGTTGTTTGGTTAATGTTTTGGCTGTACTGGCCTGACGTATGATGTTTCGCGCATGCGAAGATGCGGAACACTCGGTGTTGCGTTTTATAAACGCTAACTGAGGACTTTTTTTTTGTGGGAAGAAAATTCCAGGCATAACAATCCCGGACAGGAGTGTAAAAAGTTTCATAGACGGACCAATTTCAGTTTTCTAAAAGGGTTGTGATTAATGAAAGTAAAACCAGTGCTGATGTTAAACCAATCTTTATAAAGAATTCCTGTACTAACGTGCTAACAAAATATTTCCTTGCGTTTATCCAGCATCATCATAATGATGAAGGAACTAAATCTTTTCTTTTTTGCCGATACCAAATTGCTTCTTGTTTCAATATTGTCTGCCTTTGTATTCAATGGCATTACATGATTGAAACGACTTTTAATAAATCTGCATTCGGAATGATCTGCTTCAAAAGAACTTTTAAAAATCTTCTTCTCAATTTGGGAATCAGCGGGAAGTGCTGCTGTCAGCAGCACTCCCACTACTCCCACGACTAACGTGAAAATGTGAAAACTGTGTAGAATTTTTCTTTTCATTCAAGTTTTTGGTTAATGACGAATAATAAGTTTTTTGGACGGACTTATTACTGGTTTTCATCGATATGGAACTTGGTTTCTCCAGGACTTGAATGGTTTTCAATGGATCTTTTGGTTTTTAAATGATACTGGTTTTCAAGTTAGAATTAATGGATCGTGGTTTTCGATTGGATAATTGGTTCGGTTGATTTCAAGGATCTTGGTGGCTTTTCGGATTTGGTTTTACATCAAGGATTCGGACTGCATCGATTTTTCAGTGGATAATGGTGGTTTTTTTAGGTTCGGATTCTTGGTGGTTTTCTGGTGGATTTGGATTCTGGTGTTTTTCTAAAGTCTGCACTTGACTATCATGTTAGCTATCCATGACAATCAAATTTTTTTCACGATGTCGGGAAAACTGGTTTGCTGAAGATGGCCGGCCGGGAATTGTTTACAGCTTCTTGTCTTGCTGCATAGCCGTGTCGATGGCTTACTGCCATTAATAATTGAAACCTGTCTTTGTTTGGGAAAAATAAACCAGGCGTAAAAATCCTGGGAAGGAGAGTAAACAGTTTCATAGACGGACCGATTTTCAGTTTTCTAAAGGGTTGGTGATTCTCGTGGCTATTGGATTCTGCGTCTCTCGCAGGTATTGGATTGTCGATGCGAGGACAAACATATAATTCACTATTTAATAATGCAAGTGTTTTTACCTATTTATTTTTTTTAAAACCGTATTTTCTGCATACTTATACTATGTAAAATGTTGATGCTCAATCGCTGTAAACCGTAAAGGGGAGGCGTAAAAAAACTATACTTTATTTAAGTATGGGTATAGAAAAATCCCGGTATTGCCGGGATTTTAAAAAGATAAAATGTCCAATTTTTAATACTCAATTATCAATATTCTATGACTCGTCGAATTGAAAAATCTTGCAAACCATTCACGAGGTGCTTGCTTATTTGTATTGAGGAGTAATCGACTTGGCCAGTTCAACTACTTTTTTCAATCCGTCCTCAGGCAAATTGCCTTTTTTAAATTCTCCAAGTATATCAGGATGCTTTTGTTCCATCTCCATTAAGAAATGCTCTTCGAAAGCTTTCACTTTGCTGACTGCAACATCCTTGATCAAACCATTTGTACCGAGATAAATAATGGCAACTTGTTTTTCTACGGGTACCGGCGCATACTGAGGCTGCTTAAGGATTTCAACGTTCCTCGCACCTTTATCCAGTACGTTTTTGGTTGCAGCATCCAGGTCACCACCAAATTTTGAAAACGCTTCCATTTCCCTGTATAGTGCCTGGTCAAGTTTGAGTGTACCTGCAACTTTTTTCATTGATTTGATCTGGGCATTACCACCCACA
>CAZCKF010000268.1:0-1172 GCA_964499155.1 uncultured Chitinophagaceae bacterium | reverse complement strand
GAAATACCCACGTTGATAGCGGGACGGATACCTGCATTGAAAAGATTTGATTCAAGGAATATCTGTCCGTCAGTAATTGAAATCACATTGGTTGGAATATATGCTGAAACGTCACCAGCCTGTGTTTCAATAATGGGAAGGGCTGTAAGTGATCCGCCACCCTTTACCAGGTGCCTGATTGAATCAGGAAGGTCATTCATGTTTTTCGCCACTTCATCATTGGTGATCACCTTTGCTGCACGCTCAAGCAAGCGGCTATGCAGGTAGAAAACGTCACCAGGGTATGCTTCACGACCTGGAGGACGGCGAAGCAATAACGAAACTTCACGATAAGCAACGGCCTGTTTTGAAAGATCATCATAAATGATCAGTGCTGGTCTTCCGGTATCCCTGAAAAACTCCCCGATTGCTGCACCAGCAAATGGAGCATAGAACTGCAATGGAGCAGGATCAGATGCAGAAGCTGCTACGATGGTGGTGTATTCCATCGCACCTGCATCCTGTAATATTTTCATCACCCCGGCAATGGTGGAAGCCTTTTGTCCAATTGCTACATATATACAATACACCGGCTTTCCTGCCTGGTAAAATTCTCTCTGGTTAATAATTGTATCAACAACAATTGCTGTTTTTCCCGTCTGTCGGTCACCAATTACAAGTTCACGCTGGCCACGACCGATCGGGATCATTGCATCGATTGCTTTGATACCAGTCTGCAATGGTTCTTTTACCGGCTCCCTGTAAATAACTCCCGGCGCTTTTCTTTCCAGGGGCATTTCATAACGTTCACCCGTAATCGGACCTTTTCCATCAATCGGTTCACCGAGTGTATTTACAACACGGCCAACCATTCCTTCACCCACTTTGATAGAAGCAATTTGCCCGGTGCGTCTAACTTTTGCACCCTCCTGGATATTTCCCGTCTCTCCCATCAATACAACACCAACATTGTCTTCTTCAAGATTAAGTGCAATGGCACGAACGCCATTTTCAAATTCAACAAGTTCACCGTAACGGACATTTCCAAGACCATACACACGCGCAATTCCATCTCCCACCTGCAAAACTGATCCCACTTCTTCCATATCAGCACTTGCATTGAAATTGCTCAACTGCTGGCGAAGAATGGCACTTATTTCATCTGGTTTTATTTCGACCATCTTAATAGATTT
>CAZCKF010000267.1:0-5366 GCA_964499155.1 uncultured Chitinophagaceae bacterium | reverse complement strand
TATGGTAAGTCCCTCAATTGCCGTCGTGGCATTTACATTCGTCACATTGTACTTTATGGCATGAATAGGCCCTGCTGACATACCAGCTGCAGTCAATTCAGATGCCCTGTACAGAAATTGCATCCTGCTTATTTCAAACCTGTCCTGAAGTGGGACAGGATACGTTGTGCTGGTGTTTCCTGTAGTACCCGTTCCGATACTGATATCTGTTTGTGCAAGAATGTTTGTGCATGCAATCAATAGTGTGCAGCACAATAAAGCTTTTACCCGTAAAAACTTCAGGTAGATTTTTCTCATTTCGACCAGTGTTTTGGTGTATAATTTTTAACCGTCGTGTGCATTTCAATAATGGAGAATTACAGGCAATGCCTGTAAAGTCTAATCCTTGTTCAATCAGTTTATAATGCCCGGGAAGCCTTGGTTTCGTTCCTGGAGATTAATAATTAATAATCAAACTTTTAAAACATGATTTTTCATGCTTACAATCGAAGGGCTTCAAGGGATAGTAGGAGAAATTGAGAAGGTGGAATCTTCAATATGGTTCACAATTTTATAAAAAAAAGGCCAATGGACATTTACTTTTTTTTAACTTCTGAACATTCTAATGTCATTTTAATTTGGAGTTACAACACTAATAAGAATTGTTTATGCGGGTTGTTGCCAGTTTTGTTTAAGGAGGATTACTTCATAATATAACAATGAAAAACACGATGTCCTGAAGATCAATAATTGAGCTATCCGAGGGCAATCAATAGATCAATATTTTTTGAAATCAATAAATAAAAGCCGCAACAAATTGCAGTAATCAGGTTATCAGAATTCGGAAAAAATAAAAGCCGCTCATTAAGCGGCTTTTCAATTTTATCCTAACATACTTCACCATATAATCCTGTAATCCTTCACCCATCCTAAAATTCTATCAAGCGTATTCCTCTTTCGCAGTCTTATGATAATCATCTGCAAGCTTGCGTTGTAGTTCAAAAGGAACTGCTGCATATTCATGGAAAGTCATTTTGAACTTTGCTCGTCCCTGGGTTATTGACCTTAATGATGAAGAATAATCATGCATTTCAGCTAAAGGCACTTTAGCGATGATCTTCTGGAAATGTCCTTCAGTATCGATACCTTCTACGATCGCCCTCCGGCTTTGCAGATCTCCCATTACTGCACCGGTCAGATCATCCGGGCAAAGTACTTCAACAGTATAAATTGGTTCCAGGATTTGTGGGTCTGCCTGTTGGAACGCATGTCTGAACGCCTGTAATCCTGCAATCTTGAAAGAAATATCATTTGAATCAACAGGATGCATTTTACCATCATAAACAGACACTCGTATATCTCGCACATAGGAACCAGTTAGAGGACCCTCGTTCATTTTTTCCATTACCCCTTTCAGAATTGATGGCATGAAACGAGTATCGATGGCACCTCCCACAATGCAGTTATAATATACAAGCTTGCCACCCCAGTCAAGTTCATGCGTTTCTCTTCCACGAACATTCAATCCCTGTGGTTCTGGCATGCCCTCGTGCCATGGTTCAATGCGCATAAAGACTTCTCCAAACTGACCAGCACCACCCGATTGTTTTTTATGCCGGTAGTTTGATTCCGCCATTTTACGAATGGTCTCACGGTAAGGGATACGCGGTTTAATGAATTTCACATCCACTTTGTGTAAATGCTCAATCTTCCATTTTGCAACCGCGAGGTGCATATCACCCTGGCAATGGATCAGTGTTTGTCTTAACTCCGGAGAATATTCCACGATCATAGTGGGGTCTTCTTCCCGTATCTGATGCAATGCCTGCGATAATTTTTCCTCCTCGCCCTTCTTCAGCGTTTCTACTGCCACTGTCATATTGGGAGACGGAAATTCAATCGGCTTTAATTCAATATTTTTTCCTTTTACGTGCAGGGTATTGTTTACATGCGTATTCTTTAGTTTGAGTGTGGCGCCAATATCTCCTGCAACCAATTCATTTACGGGAAGACGTTTATTGCCTTCCACCAAAAACATCTGGTTGATCTTTTCTGATGTACCATTTGATTCATTTACCAGTTCCATTCCTGTACGTATCGTACCTGAATAAACTTTAAAGAAGGAAAGATCTCCAACGTGCGGTTCTGAAATTGTTTTATAAATAAAAATGCAGGCCGGTCCATTTGCATCACAGGTAAGAGAATCGCCTGAACGTGTTTTTTGTGGAGGCATTTCATTTGCACTGGGGCACACATTGTCGATGAAACCCATCAGTCTTCCTGCTCCCATATTTCTTTCCGCTGAAATACAAAATAGGGGGAAGAGATCATGGTTGATCATTGCCTTCTTCAACCCCTCTTTCATTTCGTTTTCATCCAGTTCGCCTTTGTCAAAATATTTTTCCATCAACGATTCGTCATTGCTGGCAACAGCTTCCACAAGCTGACGGTGAAGCTCATCTGCTTTTTCTTTTTCCTCATCAGGGATGGCAAGTTTTTCAGGCTTTCCACCTGTATCATTGAATTTGTACATCGTCATGCGTAAAACATCAATGATTTCATGAAATCCTGCACCCTGTTGTCTCGGATACTGTATCACGGTGATCTTATTACCAAAATGGGATTTTGCTTCACTTAGTGTACGATCAAAATCAGATTGGTCATCATCAAGTTTATTCACGGCGAGAATCATCGGTGTGCGGAACCTGTCAGTGTAATCCCATATTACGTCCGTACCCACTTCCACACCCATTGTTGCATTGAGCAACATTACACCTGTATCAGCTACGCGAAGTGCGGAGATCACTTCGCCAACGAAATCATCATAACCAGGTGTATCAAGTATGTTTATTTTGTAGCCACGCCATTTTGCGTGCATAAGCTTGGAGAAAATAGAATTACCACGATCGTGTTCCAATTCGTGGTAATCTCCAGTTGTGTTTCTTTCTTCGATGCTTCCCCTCCGGTTAATTAATCCGGCTTCGAAAAGCATCGACTCCGCTAACGTGGTCTTACCTGAGCCTGCGTGGCCAAGCAAGACGATATTTTTTACGTGTGAGGTATCAAATTCTGGCATGATCGTCAGATTTAGAGGTAAGAAAAATTATTCCCCTTCTTCACGGGAGATGAATTCATGCATGTTGTGCAATGGCACACATGAACAATCAGCCTATTGGAATTTTTTTACGCCGTCGAATGCGTGCTCTCGAGGAAATGAGCAAAATCATTTCTCAATTCCTGAACAGTTCCTTCTTCAGCCTGGAATTGTTCAAATAAATTTTCATGATCAGCAAGGGCTTCTTCACTCACTTTGCCAAGTGTTTCCTGCTCGAACTGAATTCTTCTGTCGTGGGATTTGATTGCCTGCTTGAGATCGTGAATGTTGATGAGCTGAATGTGAAACTGATTGTGATAATGTTCAACTTCTGTTAACTGGTCTCGGGAGAGGGATGAACCAGCCGCATCCTGAAGTTCTTTTTTTGAAAGTGTGAGTGTGTCGCGAAGGGAACGCAAAACTGCTCTCCAGTCATTACATTCCCTGGTGAGCTGTGAGATGTCTGCTTGCACCATGGGATTTAAATTTAGAAGGTGATGAAATTAATTCGTCCTTAGTTTTCCCGGGCGGGTTACCGTTATTCTAAATTTACAAAACTTAATTTAAAACGTAATGCAGAAATTTTGCACATGACAAAGACCAAATTGCCTCAAGATTTTGACGGCAAACCATTGACTGTATGGAAACCTCAGCAGCAAATTTTTTTAGAGATAAACTGATGTCTCCAACAGCCAGAGCCACCAGCTAAAAGCCAAAAAGAATAATGCTGGAATCTTCACCCACCACCGCTCGCAGCTATTTCTGTTTATTAATTTGCAGCGCAAACTTCACTCCCATCGGTAAATAAGATTGCATGATCTTGTCCCCGCCACCGCCAAACATTTGGTCGCGCTCAGGAACTTCCAGAAATGAGCCGCCTGTGGGTATATCTTTCTCCTGGAAATGAATTTGTTTCAGGCCGAGCCCTGCATAAACCTCCATTATGAATTTTGGAGTCAATGGAACTTCTGTTCCAAACTTAACACCACCACCGAGTTCTTTTCGGATCTGCCGGTATTCTGCATATTGATAATAAGCGCAGTTTCCACCAAAACAATTAATGCCGAAAGTGGTCCAGCGGTAAGTATTGATGTTTTTAAAATGAACCTCCGGGGAAAGGAAAGCTCCCCATTTACCTTTTACCTGTGCTCTTAAATGATACCTGACGTCAGCCCTGATCTTTAAACCCTTTCTTTTGATTGGATCAGTATTGAAATCGTTATCAAGCGGAGCGAAAAAAACATATGTAGGGTCCAGGGCGGCTGACCAGTTGCGGTTCCATTTATAACCAACACCCAGCATGATCCCTGCATCATGTTCAATTAATGACAATGGTGTGGTACGAAGAGTTATAATTTTTTCCTGTTGGGAATATGAAAAAAGTGCTGTTGTGGTTAGCAACAGCACTAAAAATGTACGGATCATCAATTCAAAATTTTTGAAATAAAAACTGGGTCAAGTCTATTGCTGATGTCGTAAAGAACAAATCCATTTTCTACCTGTGCAATTAGTATATTATTATATGGTATGACGTCGTAAAAAGTTTCACCACTAATGATCTTTACAAATGAAGGATTGAATTTGCTGGATACATCAAAAACACGCAATCCCTGGTTTCCTTCACACACATAAAGTCCGTTATTGCTGATGCCAAGACCATAGGGAGCTGACAAGGCAATGTTTGATTTCTGAACTGGCTTGGATGGATCGGAAATATCATATACGACCAGCGCACTCATTGCTCCCCAGCCACAGGGACCGCTTGCACGCAATGTTGCGTAGGCAACATCATTTTGCGCAACAACCGGATCACAGGTAAACCTGATCTCGTAATCTGCTTTTGCTACCCGCGTTGGTTGAGCAGGATTTTGAAGTGAATAGATGTACATGGATGTTGAAGAGCCAATCAAAAGTTTTCCATCATATGGAAAAATGGTTTCAATGTTGATGCCGAGTTCCACTTTTGATTTATACACTGGTGATCCAGTCCCATTTATTTCGAAAGTTTTCAAACTCGTATTATCAACCACATACAAATAATTACCGGCAATTGTAAATCTTGCAGTTGAACCACCGGCACCTGAGGGGCCTGGTCCTCCAGCGAGAGTGCCACTATCTTTCGAACATTGATTAAAAACGCCGAGTAAAAAGACGGCAGTACATATATATATAATGCGTTTCATTATCTGTAGCATTTAGGTTCTTTAAGGGTTTCTTGTTTCCAGCTAACAACAAAGCGATTAGGGTCAGGACAAACAAAATAGATCTGGCCAACTCCACCATGTTTTGGTGG
>CAZCKF010000266.1:0-5370 GCA_964499155.1 uncultured Chitinophagaceae bacterium | reverse complement strand
CGTGTAGGGGATGATGACGATGATGACGATGATGATGATGATAACAATGGTGGTGGTGGCAATGGAAATAATGGCAACAATTGTAATGACAATGATTGTGATGACGACGATTGCACAAATCAGGACAATAATTGTGAGGGCAATCAATGCCATGATGATGATTGCGATGGTGACAATGACGATGATTGCGATGATTCAGATTGCAATGACAACAATTGCGGTAATAACGATGATAATTGTGAAGGTGATCAGTGCAATGATGACGATTGCGATGGTGATGACGGTAACGGTGGTGGTAATGGCGGTGGTGGCAACGGCGGCAATGGCTGTGATACCACTGGCAATGGTCATGTTGAGTTGCAGGTTACATTCCACAATGCTTTTACAAACAGCATTGTATTCCTTGGACAGGCTGTTGTACAGCAATACGAGCTTGATGGTAAAAAATGGGGTAACCAATCCTGGATTCGTGAAACTTCATGGATCACCGGTCATACAACCTATTCATTGTTTAATCCAACAAGATTAACAGACCAGGGATTGACTGTTGCAAATGGTAAGACATGGAGAAGGATTTTAGCTCCTGATCAGGAATTCCCACCTCTCGTTTCAAATGATACCAGGGTTTCATTCCGCGCACAATACAATGCGGTGACCGAATTCAATTTCCGTTTAGGTTATGAGGGAAGAAGAAGGAACGGTAATAACATGAACGCGAGCAAGCGTACATACTCAATAGAGTTCCAATGCCTGGGTCAGGAAGAAAATATTCCACTTCCTGCAAGACTGCTCAGTTTCTCAGCATCATTAAATTCTAATAAAACGAATTTAAATTGGGTTACAACCAGTGAAGTTGCACTCGACATGTATGTTGTTGAAAGAAGTGTCGACAATTCAAAATTCACTGAAGTTGCAATGGTTGATGCAAAAGGCGCAAACACTGGCAGGTATACATATAATGCAGTTGATGATGTTTCTGGTGTCAATTCTGAAGTTTATTACTACAGGTTAAGAATGCAGAACCAGGATGGTACATTCTCTTACAGCCAGGTAGTTATGGTGCGTCGCAGCGATAAATTTGCACAGGGACTGACAGTGATTCCGAATCCTGTTCGCAGCAATGGAACACTCAGGTTCTTTACACAAACTTCTGGAGCTGTTGACATCCGCGTAATGGATCAGGTTGGAAAACTGATTTCACGCCAGAAAAACCAGGTGTTCAAAGGAAGCAACCAGATAAATCTTGATGGAATATCTTCTCTGCAATCAGGAACTTATGTTGTTCAACTCACACAGGATGGAATGAGTTATACAACCAAGTTCACTATAAACAGATAATACACCCCGATCAATAGAATAGCAAGGGCCTCGCAATTTGCGGGGCCCTTTTCTTTTGCATTGAGTATTGGACATTGGACATTGAGTATCGGACATTATACATTCACTATCTTTCACATGCATTATGGCTTCCATATTCGAAAGTCTAAGGGAAAATAAAATTGTTCGCAAAATTGTCTACGCAATTGTAGGCATCATGAGTTACCCCGGGCTGGTGCTGATCAATAAATTAAAAATTTCAGGAACTGAGCATATTAAAAACCTCCCAAGGAAAAATGTTCTTTTTGTAAGCAATCATCAAACCTATTTCGCCGACGTCATTACATTTCTGCATATTTTCTCTGCTGTAAAATGGAGAAAGCAAAACAGGCTTGGGCTACCGTACTATTTATTGAATCCTTTTACACGTGTGTATTATGTGGCTGCAGAAGAAACCATGCGCGGGAGTTGGATCAGTAAATTTTTTATGCTTGCTGGAGCACTGACGGTAAAACGAACCTGGCGTTCAGAAGGAAAGGAAGTAAGACGCGGTTTGGATCCTTCTGATACAAGGAAAATACAAAGGGCATTACAAAGCAATTGGGTGATCACATTTCCCCAGGGTACAACGAAACCATTTGCTCCTGGGAGAAAAGGAACTGCCTTGATCATTAAGCAAAATCGTTCCATTGTGGTACCCGTAATTATCCGTGGTTTTTGGCGGGCATTCAATAAAAAAGGATTAAAATTTAAAAAGAAAAACTCCGAACTCTCCGTCACATTTAAAGAACCACTTCAATTGGATTACGATGAACCAGCGGAATTAATTCTTGAAAGAATCATGGATGCCATCGAACAAAGCAAGAGGTTTATGATGAAGGGTCCGCATCATTGGGTGGCTGAACAAAAATGAGTCGAGAATGTCCAATATCCACTATCCAATATCCAATGTCCAATGTCCATAGGGGGCCTAACTTAATTTGAAGAAAATTTTGGATTTACGTTAAAGGCAGTGTTTTTAATCCTGAGTAAATAAAGCTTTTAATTCTGTTGCATCATTTGGTTTCATTTTTCCACCAAGTATTAATCGGACCTGGCGGCGACGCAGGGCACCATCATAAAATTTTTTTTCTTCTTCGTTTTCCGGAGAAACTCCAGGAACAGGGCGGGGCTTTCTGTTGGGATCGAGCGCTACAAAAGTGTAGTACGCTTCATTGCTTTTGTATTTATATTGATGTGTAAGGTCTTCTCCCCACACTTCAAGCCTTATTTCCATTGAGGAATTGAAAGAACGCGTGATCTTAGCTTCGATATGGACCACATTGCCCAGTTTGATCGGATTCGTAAAAGAGATATTATCTACTGATGCAGTAACAACCGGGGCATTGCAGTGTTTTTGTGCTGCAATGGCTGCAGCAATATCCATCCAGTACATCAAACGGCCTCCCATAAGATTGCCAAACACATTGGTATCATTAGGTAAAACAATTTCCGTCATGGCTGTAAAACTGTTTGAAGCCTTTCTTGTTTCCATATCAAAATTTGCGCAAAGTTAGCACATCAAAGCTGCACAATGATTATTGCAATTTTAGAACGATTTGCTTGATGCGAATCGCATTGCCGTTTTTACACCAAATCCGGGAAGAAAAAAACGGTATGGAAAAGTTTTTTCCTATTGTTTAATTGGATTTTTTGTTTGTAATTATAACAGATAGTTTTCTTTTCTTGTTGGGGAAATCATTTTGAAATATAGAACAGTATGCGATTATGCCTGAAATGCAGGCTGGGTAAAGCTTTGGAAGGGATCGGAGATTTTATCAGGTCAATTTTTTTTACAAAACCTTTTTTATTTCATTCATCACCTGTTTCATATACGCCAATGCTCCTGGGTGATTTGATGTTTTGACCTAATTATTAAAATCCGTAATGCGCTACTTTTGTTTTAATCAACCATTATGGAATCACACCCTGAAATTTCATTTGACAATACAGAGATTGCATTTTCCCATAAAACAGATAAGGAATTAAAAGCATCAAAGTGGTTGTTTGATCTCATGGGGAAACCCTGGCTTGTTGATCTGGGCATCAGGCTTGCTCCCTGGTCTCTGAATGTGGGATTGCCTGTAAAAGGAATTATTCGTAAAACAATTTTCAAACAGTTTGTTGGTGGTGAATCACTTGATGAAACCAAAGCAGTGGTTAATAAACTGGCTTCATCAAATGTAAAAGTGATCCTGGATTATGGTGTTGAGGGAAAGGAGGGAGAAGAAAATTTTGAAAAAGCAACACACCAGTTTATAAAGGTGATTGAATATGCATCAACGCAGCGCACCATACCATATATAAGTATTAAAGTAACAGGTATCTGCCGATTTGGTTTTCTTGAGAAAATGAATATACTCATGCAAAAAAGGCAGGGTTCATTACTTAAAAGATTTGCGGGTGCGCTAACAGATTTAAACCCACAGGAAAAACAGGAATGGAGCAAACTGCACGACCGTTTTTCTTTGATATGTAAATCGGCAATGGAAAAAAAGATTGGGGTTTTTGTAGATGCAGAAGAATCATGGATACAGGATCCTGTCGACGGTGTTACCATGTTACTGATGGAACAAATGAACAGGGAAAGGCCTGTTGTATATAACACTGTTCAAATGTATCGTCATGACAGGCTCGTTTGCCTGGTCAAAGCAAACCAATTTTATTCTTGCAGTAAAGATTGTTCGGGGTGCATATATGGAAAAGGAGAGAAAGAGGGCTGCTGAAATGAATTACCATTCTCCCATTCAACCTGATAAAGAATCAACTGACCGTGATTTTAATAGTGCTGTAAAATTCTGTATAGACCACATCGATACGGTGGCTGTGGCAGTTGCATCACATAATGAGTACAGTAATTTATATACAACACAATTATTAAGTCAAAAGAACCTTTCTATGTCTCATCCTTTTGTACACTTCAGCCAATTGTACGGGATGAGTGATAACATCACTTTCAACCTGGCAAGAGCGGGATGCGATGTAAGTAAATACGTGCCTTTTGGACCCATTAAAGAAGTGATCCCCTATCTAATGAGAAGAGCCCAGGAAAATACTTCAGTGAGTGGACAAACCGGGCGTGAATTATCCTTAATTGAAAAGGAACTTAAACGCCGAAAGAATTAAGTAGACATTTCATTAATATATTTTATCTCTACTATGTAGAATTTATGAGAAGTGAATATTGAACATTCGCTATCGAATATCAACCATTCCTGGAATAACTATTATATATAGAAGAGTGCTACCACTTCAAATCTTCCAAATCTTGATTTTTATTTGCGTATATCTGATTTTCAGCGTAGTCTGAACCCGGAAAGCAAATCCAAAATCCAAATCCAAAATCCAAATCAAAAATCCAAAATCCAAAATCAAAAATGCAGAAGTGGGCTGTACTGGATTCGAACCAGTGACCCCTACCCTGTCAAGGTAATGCTCTAAACCAACTGAGCTAACAGCCCTGGGGAAGCAAATATAATCATATTCAATTTTTATTAGATTTCAACACGATACTGAGCAGTAAATAATGATGCAGTAAATACGGTCATGTAATTTTTTTGCATCAAAACTTTCCGTTGCATTTATTTTTTCTGTTATCATCACTAAACAAATTTTTTTTATGTGATACTGAAATGCAATTGTATTGTCGTAATAATACGATAGCGTTAAAAAAATTTAAGAAAAAACCTAACCGATTGTAACACCAATGGTTAAGTGTAAATACATACTTGTAGATAAAAAATATTTGTACTTGAGTATTGCAATTCGGAAAATACTGTTTTATGTTCGCACCATAATTGAGTTCTACGTAGTGTTATCAGTAATTCTACGATTCTCAGTTGAAAATCCAGATCCGTAGTAAAAATTATAACCGTACAAAATTCGTTACCCATGAAGAGGCTTTACATTTTGGGCTTTATTTCTCTCTTAGTTTCTACTGCCCACACGCAGATTAATCACGGTGGCTTTCATGCCAATTTCGGCATCGATGGCGATACGCGCTCTGGACATACC
>CAZCKF010000265.1:4841-5372 GCA_964499155.1 uncultured Chitinophagaceae bacterium | reverse complement strand
GATGGTGGGGATACAATAAGGAACGAAGGTTCAAAATGGAAAAAGGATTTGAAGCAATTCCCACTGCAGAAGGATGGCAATTAAGCAATGCACCTGTATTGAGTATGGCACCACACAAAGCAGCGCTGGATATTTTCGATGAGGCAGGAATGGAGGCACTTGACAAAAAAGGAAAACAACTCAGTGGATTTCTTATTTACCTCATTAATGATTTGGCTAAAAGAACCGGAAAGAAAATTTATTCCATTACACCGGAAGATGTAAATGAACGTGGATGCCAGGTCTCAATTGTTATTCCAGGTCATGGAAAAAAAATTTATGACAGCCTGATGTCACAGGGTGTTTCTGCTGGTTGGCGCGAACCCGAGGTAATCCGGGTTGCTCCCGTTCCTTTGTATAATACATTTGAGGAAGTTTGGTTGTTCGTAAATATGATTGAGCATGAACTTTCGAAATAATTTGAATGGCAGTTAAGAAAAATATTGCGATTGTGGGAGCTGGACTGGTTGGATCCCTTTTGTCAATCTACCT
>CAZCKF010000265.1:0-4831 GCA_964499155.1 uncultured Chitinophagaceae bacterium | reverse complement strand
ATGGTCATCGTGTAACCTTGTACGAACGACGATGTGATATGCGCAGAGAAAAAGTGGAAGCAGGTCGTTCGATTAACCTTGCTTTAAGTGATCGTGGAATTAAAGCACTTGAAGAAGTTGGTATTGCTAAAGAAATCCTGGAGATCGCTATTCCAATGCATGGGCGATTGATTCATCACCAGGATAGCTCAACGGTTATGCAACCTTATGGTAAACAGGGTCAGTATATCAATTCTGTTTCGAGGGGATTATTGAATGAGAAGCTGATGTCGCTGGCAGAAAAGCAGGGAGTAAAAATTGCATTTAATCATCGCTGTAATACAATTGACTGGGATAAAAACGAAATCAGTTTTTTCCACGGTGTTTCTCATATCGAAAAAGTAAAGGCTGATGTAATATTTTCTGCAGATGGGGCCTATTCCGCGGCACGTTTGCAACACATGTTGAATCATCCTTCTTTTGATTATCAGCAATTCTATATTGATTGTGGGTACAAAGAGATCAGTATCCCGGCGGGGAAAGATCATCAATTTCTATTTGAAAAGAATGCATTGCATATCTGGCCCAGGAAAAATTTCATGCTGATCGCATTGCCAAATACAGATGGAAGTTTTACAGGTACTTTGTTTTTCCCTTTCCATGGTGAGCTCTCATTTGACAATCTCGGTACGCCGGAACTCGTCGAACAATTTTTTGCAAAAGCATTCCCTGATGTTGTTTCTCTCATTCCTGATCTATCAAGGCAGTTTTTTTACAACCCCACTTCTTCCCTTGTTACTGTGAAATGCTTTCCCTGGGTTCGTGAAGATAAATTTGCCTTAATTGGTGATGCCGCACATGCAATTGTTCCGTTTTTTGGACAGGGAATGAATGCCGGGTTTGAAGATTGTTCAGTACTCAATACACTCATGGAGAAATACAAGGATGATTGGAAATCTCTTTTCGAAGCATACCAGCAATCACGAAAGCCAGATGCAGATGCCATAGCTGATCTCGCAGTCAATAATTTTACTGAAATGCGCGAGAAAACGGCAGACCCAAAATTTCTTTTACAAAAAAAGATCGAAGCAAAACTTCACGAAGATTTTCCCGATCAATGGATCCCTGCTTATTCTCAAGTGACTTTCAGCCCGCACATCAGGTATTCTGAAGCCCTGAAAAATGCAAACCGGCAGGAATCAATTATGCAGGAGTTTATGCAGAGACCAGATGTTGAACAATTATTTCAAAACGGCGAACTCGAAAAAATGATCCTTCAAAAAGTGAAATCCGGTAACTGATGACAAGAAAGCAATTGGCTGAACAAATTTTTTTGAAGAGATCATACCTGTGTGTGGGATTGGATACTGATATTGATAAAATCCCTGCTCATTTGTCCAATGATTCAGATCCTGTATTTGCATTTAACAAGGCGATAATTGATGCAACAAGTGAATTTTGTGTGAGCTATAAAATCAATACAGCATTCTATGAAGCACAGGGTGTGAAAGGCTGGGCTTCACTTGAAAAAACAGTAAACTATATTCCCGATACTCATTTTAAAATTGCTGATGCGAAACGTGGTGATATAGGCAACACTTCATCCCAATACGCAAAGGCGTTTTTTGAAACAATGTCCTTTGATGCAATTACTGTTGCACCCTACATGGGAAGAGACAGTGTTGAACCATTTTTACAGAATGAAGGGAAGTGGGCAATTATTTTGGGTCTTACATCCAACACTGGTGCAATTGATTTTGAATTGCAGGAAGTGATTGTTGGATCTCAGCCTAGACCATATGGTGAATTGCAAAATGCTCTTCCCGGCAGTAAACAATATTTATTCGAATCGGTTTTGATGACTGCTGCAGATTGGGGAAATACTGACAACACAATGTTTGTGATTGGGGCAACTCAGGCTGAGCAGTTTTCCAATATAAGGAGGCTGACTCCCGAACATTTTTATCTTGTACCTGGAGTCGGATTCCAGGGTGGGTCCTTAAAAGAAATATCAGAATTAGCTATGATAAAAGATTGCGGATTGCTGGTGAATGTCAGCCGAGCAATTATTTATGCGGGTAAAAGTGAAAATTTTGCTGAAGAAGCCGCTGCAATCGCTCACCAATATCAAAGGGAAATGTCAGACTATCTACCTTCCTAACTGCACATCGTACATCGTATATCGAACATCGTACATAAACTTGGTATAGTTTTTATCCCACTATCTATATACGGACTGTACTATGAAAGCGATCAAATTACCCGTGATACTGGTTGCCTGTGCAATCGCTCTATTTTCCTGTACAAAAGGAGATGTGATTATTGACACACCGGAAGGTCCTCATGTTTCCGGTACAGTTAATAAGGACCTCATGTTATCTCTCATCAACCAGGTGAGACAACAAGGATGTCGATGTGGTTCTACAAATATGCCCCCTGTTGGTACAGTTACATGGAACAATCAATTGGAAGCTGCAGCATTTGCGCATGCAGATGACATGAATCAAAGAAATTACTTCAGTCATACCGGAGCTGATGGATCATCCGCAGGTGATCGCATTACGCGTGCAGGTTACAATTGGCGAACCTATGGTGAAAATATTGCGAAAGGATATTCAAATGAACAGGCCGTAGTGAATGGATGGATACAGAGTGAAGGTCACTGCAAGAATATCATGAATGGAAGTTTTCGTGAGATGGGTGTTGCGAGGAGCGGTGCTTACTGGGTACAGGAATTCGGGACGCGATGATGTTTCTATTCGAAAATTATTATAATGTGAGAAGCAAGGGGCGAGAGACGAGAGGCGAGGGCAAGCTGAAAATTGTGAGTCGTTTTGTTTGAGGAATTTTTAATTCATTATTGATTAGTGTGCAAATTCAGTTGTTTAATTAGAAGATAATTCTCCTCATAACCATTTTCAATTTAGGAAACAGCATACAATAATCAGGGTCCTTCGCCTCTCGCCTCTGTATCTACTTGAACACATAAGTTCCCTTCGCTGTCCACCAAGGATGTATTTCAAATCGTAGTCTCCCCGTAATAATTGCACTATCTGTTTTTATATAACTCGCAGCCTCTGTTGAATCTTTTGCATCCATGATAAATATTCCGCGGAGGTCTTTATCATATGCCATTGGTCCTGCCATGATGATCTTACCCTCGGTGGCAAGCCTGTCAATATTTGCAAGATGTGCAGCCTGTATTCTTTTCGATGCGGCTGTATCCTGGTTTCTTTTTTCTCCTTTTTTCAAAAACACAAGCCAGTAAGTTTTCATTTCATATTTCTTTTCACCAGTATCTGTTTTCACTTCTGCGATACTGTCTGTACCTGACGATTCAGTTTTCGCAGGATCATGTCCACAGGAGATCAGTATGATGGAAAAAATGAATACTAAATATTTCATGGAGTTTTTTTTTCAATATATGGGATATATAGAGTTGCTACAAGAAATTAATGATACAGGAGGAAAATGAGCGATGAAGGTGGAAAAAGAACTGCTGACGCAAGATCCAGGCTGACGATATACAAGGTCCAGGGTCCAAACGCTTCGTATAAGATTCTGTTGAAAAAACACGGCTTCTCAAAATGAAAATTGAGCATCGAACATCGAGCATTGAACATTTCAAGTAATTCAGCCGAGTCCTCCTTTATAATTTATAATTTTTTCCTTCACTTGAGTCTTGAATATTGAATCTTGAGTCTCGAATCTTCCATTCCACTACCTTTGCCTCGCTCAAAACTCCCTCTATGGCGGCCCGAACGGACCAGTTTACAAGCCCGGACTATTATCTCGTTGATGAATTGCTGACAGATGAACAAAAACACATTCGTGAAGCGGTTCGTAATTACGTAAAAAAAGATATTTCTCCCATAATCGAGGATTATGCCCAACGTGCAGAATTCCCACAACAGATCATCAAACAACTGGGAGACCTGGGTTGTTTCGGTCCCACCATTCCTGTTGAATATGGTGGTGGGGGTCTGGATTATATCAGTTATGGCTTGATGATGCAGGAACTTGAACGAGGGGATAGTGGTGTACGTTCAACTGCTTCCGTACAGGGCTCCCTGGTCATGTTTCCGATATATGCTTATGGAAGTGAAGAACAGCGTAAAAAATTTTTACCCAAACTTGCAAGTGGAGAATGGCTTGGTTGTTTTGGATTGACTGAACCAGATCATGGCAGCAATCCTGCAGGGATGATCACCAATTTCATCGATGCAGGTGACCATGTGATCCTGAATGGTGCGAAAATGTGGATCAGCAATGCGCCTTATTCCCAGGTTGCTGTTGTTTGGGCAAAGGATGAGCAGGGTGAAATTCGTGGATTGATCCTCGAGCGTGGCATGGAAGGATTTACAACACCAACCACACACAATAAATGGAGTCTTAGAGCATCCGCAACCGGCGAACTGGTTTTTGATAATGTAAAAGTTCCGAAGGAGAATATTTTTCCCAATGTAAAAGGACTAAAGGGACCACTTGGTTGTCTTACAAAAGCACGCTATGGAATAGCTTGGGGCAGTATTGGTGCAGCAATGGATTGTTATGATACAGCCCTTCGTTATTCACTCGAACGCCAGCAATTTGGTAGACCCATTGGTGGATTTCAACTCCAGCAAAAAAAACTTGCAGAGATGGTGACCGAAATCACCAAAGCGCAGTTATTGAATTGGAGATTGGGTTCATTGATGAATGAAAACCGGGCAACGCCACAGCAGGTAAGTATGGCAAAGAGAAATGGTTGTGAAGTGGCACATACCATTGCTCGGGATGCGAGACAAATTCTGGGGGGTATGGGAATCAGCGGAGAATATTCCATCATGCGACATATGATGAACATTGAAAG
>CAZCKF010000264.1:0-5384 GCA_964499155.1 uncultured Chitinophagaceae bacterium | reverse complement strand
TGGACAAATATTGGAGAACAACCAACATTCAGCATTTCAAACCTTTCGCCTGGTACTCATCGCATCCAGGTAAAAGTTTTATCCTCTAATAACCGCTGGTCGGAACAAGTGGATGAATTTGAAGTTTATATTGATCCACCCTTGTGGCTGCGCGACTGGTTTATCGCTTTTGTGATACTGGCAATAATTGGAGGAATATATTTTCTTGTAAAATGGAGAACCGGAATCGCAAAGAAAAAGGAGAGCGAAAAAACGCGCGTACAGAAATTACAGGCTGAGCACTACAAAAGTCAACTTGAACTTCAACAGATCAGTAATTATTTTTCTTCATCGCTTGCAGACAAAAAAACTGAAGAAGAAGTACTGTGGGATGTTGCACAAAATCTGATCGGCCAGATGAATTATGAAGATTGCATCATTTACCTGTGGAATAAGGAAAAAACGAAGATGGTTCAGAAAGCAGCCTATGGTCCAAAGGGGAAACCAGAATTAATTTCCGCACTGGTGTTTGAAGTTTTTCCTGGACAGGGAATTGTTGGACAGGTGATCGAGACGAGGAAACCAGTATTGATCCATGATACAAGGACAAACAAAAGATACCGCGTTGATGACCAGTTTCGCTTAAGTGAAGTATGTGTTCCCATCATTCACAATGATGAATTGCTCGGAGTTATCGATTCGGAGCATCATCTGCCTGGATATTTCAGTGAACGTGATGTAAAAATCCTTACGACAATTGCGACATTGATCGGAAATAAACTGAAACAACTTGAATCTGAACAGGCACTCGATCTTAAAAGAAAGGAACTTGACAATATCAATGAGCATCTTGCAGAAGCCAGGCTATCAGCACTGCAGGCCCAAATGAACCCGCACTTTGTTTTTAATGCTTTGAACAGCATTAAAAGAATGATACTCGATGGTGATAATGACAAAGCATCGCGATACCTCAGCAAATTCGCTTCGATGATACGGATGACACTCAATCACTCGAAGGAATTATTTGTCACGCTGGATGAAAACATAGCCTACCTGAAATCATATCTTGAAATGGAACAGCTTCGATTTGATGATTCTTTTACATGGACTATTCGCGTGGATGATGAGATTGACACCGCAGAAACATCTATTCCCTCCATGATGATCCAACCGATCGTGGAAAATGCAATATGGCATGGCTTGTTGCCATCTGAGGATGAGAAAAAAATACACATAAGGTTCGGGGAAAACGATAATAAACTTATTTGTATTGTGGAAGACAATGGAATCGGTTTTATTGAATCAAAAAAATTAAAGCAACAAAATGTACAATCTCACCATTCTGTAGGTCTTGAAAACTTAAGGAACCGGATTAAAATAATGAATGAGAAATACGATATGGGTTGCACGATGGAAATATCGGATCTCAGAATAAATGGTTCCCATGAACGTGGCACACGCGTAGTATTGAAATTCAATTTTGTAAACGCATAAAAGCATGAAAGCAATTATTGTTGATGATGAATTGGATGGGATACGGGCGCTGCAGAAAATGTTGGAAAAGCATTGCCCGCAGGTGGAAGTAATTGCAACATCATCAAATGCCATTCAGGCAAAGCAGCAGATCTTGCAATCAGAACCTGATGTTTTATTCCTCGACATACAAATGCCGGGTCGAAACGGGTTTGACCTTCTTGGCGATCTTTCATCCAAGAATCCAGAAGTAATATTCGTCACGGCTCATAATGAATACATGCTGCAGGCATTGCAATACAGTGCTGCTGATTATTTATTAAAACCCGTGGACGAAGACCGGTTGATCCAGGCTGTTGGTCGAGTTGAAAAGAGATTGCAGGATGATAAACATGACAGGAATACTGCTTTGCTTCATAATTTGAATATGGCAGGAAATCCTGCTGAAATGAGATTATGTCTTCCAACCATCAAGGGATTCATAATCGTTAAACTGGAAGAAATTATTTACTGTGAAGCAGAACGCAGCTATTCGGTTTTTCATTTGGTTGGTAATAAAACAGTCACTGTTTCAAAGCCATTGCTTGAGTATGATGAATTATTGAAAGACACATCATTCCTCAGAATACATAAATCTTTTCTCATCAATCTTCAGCATGTGAAGGAATACCACCGGGGGGAAGGCGGGATTGTAATTATGAGCAATAATCATGAGATCGAGGTCAGCCGGAGGAGAAAGGAAATGTTTTTGATGAAGGTTAAGGAAATATTTAAAAGTTAGTCTTCAGGTATTGCAAATCAGAAATGGAATTTTAATGTCCAATCGGACCATGAAGTAACCACTAGCACAAATGTTCCTTCCGGGGTTACGGTATTTTTCCTATATTATCCCATGCTCTGGCTTCTACTTTTCTTCCTTCTTTTAAGCACAGTCTCCTATCCTCAATCTCCCTGGCGCATTGAAAAAATAGGGGTGGCTGATGGTCTGTCGGAGGGCAATACCTATTTCATTCACCAGGATAAAAAGGGTTTTATATGGATAGGTACGCATGGAGGGTTGAACCGTTATGACGGATACAATTTCAGGGTGTTCCAATATGAACCATTCAATTCCTCTTCACTTGGTGATAATGCTGCATTTTTTTTGAAGGAGGATCCTGTCACAGGCAGATTCTGGATAGGAGGCAGTTCATCCCTTAATGAGTTTGATCCGGTGACTTTTAAAAATACCCGGTATACAAACACCAGTAAGCAAATGGAATTTGCTGATGGTATTTTCATTAATAGGAATGAGATGTTGCTTGCCTGTGAATATGCTGTTCGTCTTTTTAATACAACTACAAAAACATTTACGGATATACCTGTGTATGATGAAAATGAAAAACTCATTTCTGTCAGCCGAGTTGAAAATGCATTAAGAGATCGTGCGGGCAATTTTATGATCATGAGCCGGCGTGGAATATTTTTCTACGACCCGCTTACAAAGAGTTGCAAGAGGAAAACAAATTCACCTGATTTTTCCCCTTTTTATAATTACGAAGTATTCAATGTGCTGAATGATTCGCGTGGTCATTATTGGATAGCTACCAACAAAAAGGGGATTATAAGATTTGATGCAGTTACCGGTAAATATCAAACAGTTCAATTGCCATCGCCATATAAAATTGAATCGACAAGGTTTGATGTTATTTCCGAGGACAGTAAGGGAAACATTTGGGCAGGCAGTTCAAATGGATTATTCAGAATTGATCCCTCTACATTGATGGTTGATGAATTCACTTCCGATAAAACAAAGGATGTTTATTTAAGTCATGATGAAGTAAACGTTATAACGGAGGACAGTAACAATATTCTTTGGGTTGGAACGGTTGGTGGTGGGATCAATAAACTGGTAAAGCGGGGGTCAGGTTTTAAAAATTTTACACTTGTTAATGGTAAAAACGGAGGCAAGATCGGCACATACATAATGGGTATGCAACAACTGAATGATGAGTTGTGGTTCATTAATATCTGGGACCAGGTGGGCAGGATCAACATGAAGACCGGTGATGCTGACCTTATTACGCATGCGATTCAATCTGCAGGTTATTCCTGGTACAGTGAAGGTGCCATTCTGAAATACAAAAAGGACCAGTTGAAGTTGTTGAATGGTGAAAGCAGTTTTGCAATTGCGCCAGGTGCCGGGTCAAATGTCAATGTCCGGGAGGTCCATGCTCCTGGATTATCATACATTTTTACTGCGGGAAATAAAACATGGTACATGGTGAAGGCGGCCACGGAAAAAATATTTTTCAGTAGGGATACGATCTATGGTAACCAGTTTTTTTATGATGCAGTGGAAGATCTGAATGGTAATATCTGGATTGGTACCAGCAAGGGTCTTGTGAAATTTGATACGCGCAAAAATGAATTCCATCAATTTCAACATGATGATAGAAATGTAAACAGCATATCATCGGACTATATCTATTCAGTAGAACTGGATAATGAGCGTAAAACTTTGTGGATGGCTGCATACAATGGAGGACTTTGTTCATACACCATTGGTGCAGACAGTTTCAGGTACTACAATAAAGAGCATGGTCTTTCTGATAACATTGTCTACGCTCTTGAAAAAGATCACCACGGGAATTTCTGGTTCAGTACAAATGCGGGTATATCCTCCTATAATACAGCAACAAAAACATTCAGAAATTTTGGTGTTGCAGATGGGCTGTTAAATTATGAATTCAACCGGAGGTCCAGTTATAAAAATGAAAAGGGCTACATTTTCTTTGGAGGTATTTCAGGCATTGATTATTTCCATCCCGATAGCCTCACAAAAAATTTCATCAAGCCAAATCTTGCTTTTTCAGGATTTCGCATTTTCAACAATGACTATTTACCTGCAGAAAAAAATTCCTTACCTGTTATTGAACTTGATCACAATGATCGGTACCTCACCATTGATTTTGCTTCTTTGAATTTTAATGACCAGCAAAAAATCCAATACGCTTATCGAGTCAACGATAATGAATGGATCAAAACCGGAACACAGCATATTCTTTCATTTTCGGATCTGGCCATAGGGGAGCATCGTCTCTGGGTTCGTTCAACCAACAGTGAGGGAGTGTGGCAGGACAATGCCATTGAATGCCTGATCATTGTACATCCTCCCTGGTGGCAAACATGGTGGTTCAGGATCGCTGCAGGTGTTCTTGCATTGGTCGTAATTGTTGGAGCGATCAGGTTATATTATCGACGTAAACTTGAAAAACAAAAAGTAAAACTTGAAAAGCAGCAGGCCATTGAAAAGGAAAGAACACGGATAGCCACAGATATGCATGATGATCTTGGAGCAGGTTTGTCGAGGATTAAATTCCTTAGTGAGACAATTGGTTTGAAGAAACAAAAGCAGCTTGCTATTGAAGAAGATATCAACAGTATTCGAACTTATTCCCTGCAGATGATTGATAAAATGGGTGAGATCGTTTGGGCATTGAATGAGAAGAATGATTCACTGAGTGACCTGTTGTCGTATACCCGCGCCTATGCAGTTGAATATCTTTCACAGAATGGCATTGATTGTGAAATTGATATGCCTGATCAATTTCCTGCACATTTTTTAAGCGGAGAATTTCGCAGAAATGTTTTCCTGACTGTAAAAGAGGCGTTGCACAATGTTGTCAAGCATGCTGAATGTTCAAAGGTCAACATTCGAATGCAGGCTGAAACACAGCTCCAGGTCAGCATTCACGATAATGGAAAGGGTATCGATAAGAACAATATCCGGGCGTTCAGCAATGGCATTTTTAATATGGAGAAAAGGATCACTGAAATTGGAGGGCAATTAAGGATAAGCAATGACAACGGGACAATGGTCGCCTTTACCGTGCCACTGTCTATCTAACTTTAGTTCTATTGGAATTTACCTGACTAACAAATAGTTTCGG
>CAZCKF010000263.1:0-5394 GCA_964499155.1 uncultured Chitinophagaceae bacterium | reverse complement strand
CCTCCTACTCCACAACCTGCATCGAGTATAACCTCACCCGCATTTATTTCAGCCATTTTAGCCATTTCATCGTTCATCGCCAGCAATGATTCGGAAAAACTCTTAACAGATTCATCGGTGTACCCGTAATGAATTGACATCGTTTTATCAAGATCCCATGCATCCTTATAAGCATTTTCGGTTTGCCTGTAATAATCAACAATGGATTCCTGGTAGGAGTTCATAGTTACAAAGATGTATTGGTTGTTTGTGAAAACACCAACAACGGCGGTGCATTTTTCGATATGAAGGTCGTCATGTCTTCTTAAGTTTTGACACACGATACATCTGTATCCCCACGGCAAGGATAATTAATCCGAGGCCAATATAAAACCACTGGTCGAACATCCGGTTTTCCTTATAAATTAAAAATGCAAGTGCAATTCCATAAACAGGTTCAAGGTTGTAAGTAAGATTGCTTGTGAATGTTGAAACCTTTTTTAATGCATGCAACTGCAGCATAAATGCAAGCACTGTGCAAAACCAGGCAAGCACCAGTAACCACATCCAGTCAGAAAAATCAGGAAGCATTTTCTCCGTATCAAAATAATCGAGGTAAAAAGGCATTAGTACTGATAACAAAACAAATCCTCCGGCGAGTTCGTAGAATGTCATGGTCTCTACAGGACTATTCCTGATCAGTTTTTTATTTAGTATCGTAAACACAACAGCAAGCAGTGACGATATCATTCCAATTATTATGGCCGTTTTAAATTCCGGGTTGAAATTAAAAATCAGGTATATACCGAGAATGGTAAGCAGACCCAGTAAAATTTCTACCCAACTGAATTTTGTTTTCAGCATAAGTGGTTCTGCAATGGCGGTAAAAAAACCGATAGATGAAAAGCAAACGAGTGCAATTGATACGTTACCATATTTGATGCTGCCGTAAAAGGTCACCCAATGCAGGGCAATAACTCCTCCTACTCCAGCGAGCTGCAATAATTTTTTAAAGGGAATTTTTTTCAACTGCTTTCTAAGCGATAATAAAATGAAAAGAGTAATTACTGTCAACAGGATTCTATACCAAACAAGAAGGCCTTCATTGAGTTCAATAAGTTTTCCGAGGATGCCGGTAAAACCTGCGAGAAAGACGGCTGTGTGAAGCTGGAGTAAGGCTTTTTTCATTGAGAATGAAGGTAAGGCTTCACGCAAAGACGCAAATTGAGCAAAGGAGCGAAGATTATTTGTATCGGGGTTTTCTATATTTCGATTTCACGCAACGTTTTTTTGGCAATAACATTCGAAATGGCAATTACGAATCGAGAGTGGTTTTATGTGGAGTTCAAAAAACGCGCGCAACGCTCGACTGCTTCGCAGTCTCGTCGAACCGTCATCTTTAGATTAAAACTCTTGCTAATAGAAAGTCGTTGCGCCCGCCGCGTATGCAACTTCGAATAGAAACAATTTTCATCGCCGCGCCGTTGCGTGAACTTCGGCAAGCTCAGTGTGACGGTTCTCGAGAAGCTGGGTTTGACATTTGTCGAATTAAACACTGCCACCGAATAGTACAGCATCTTCCGTCAAATGTTCAAATTTTCAAATTGAATTCTTTGCGTCTTTGCGTGAAATCACTATTTCGACTGCGCCACAATCTTCTCCCTCAGCGGCATCTCATACCCCTCCACATTCTTTACGCGCTTGCGGTAATTTTTGAACAGGCTGTGCCAACGGAGATTCAGCACACCTAATATTCCTTCCTTAACAATACCCTTGCTCATTTTTGATTCGCCATATTTGCGGTCTTCGAACCAAATGGGTACTTCCTTTAATTTGAAACCAAGTTTCCACGCTGCAAATTTCATTTCAATCTGGAATGCATAGCCAACAAAACCAATTTCATCGAGATTGATGGTTTCGAGCACTTCTCTCTTATAACACATGAAACCTGCAGTAGGATCTTTAACGGGCATCCATGTGATCATGCGTGTATAATATGATCCGCCCTTGCTTAATGCATTTCGGCCCCAGGGCCAATTGATCACACCACCACCTTTTATATACCGAGAACCGATTGCCAGGTCAGCACCTTCATATTTACAGGCTCTGTGAAGATTGATCAGATCCTTAGGGTTGTGCGAAAAATCAGCGTCCATTTCGAAAATATACTGATAACCTTTTTCAAGCGCCCATTTAAATCCGTGGATATAGGCTGTGCCTAAGCCAAGCTTGCCCTTTCTTTCTTCGAGAAATAATTGATTGGTATATGTGGACTGTAATTGTCGAACAATGTCTGCTGTTCCATCAGGAGAAGAATCATCAATTACCACTACATGGAATTGCCTGAGGGCGAAAACAGCATGCAAAATGTTTGCAATGTTTTCTTTCTCATTAAAAGTTGGTATGACTACAATATTTTCCACCCCTGAACGAAATTACATTTTTTGAATCAGGCGGTTGAAATCGATGTGCCTGTTAAATCTTTTTTAACATGGTACGTGTGTAAATCTCGGTAAGCTTCTGCTTGGTGTGCATGGGAAAGTCGCCTTTCATCATCCAGTCATAATACTGTGGCTCTGCTTTCAGCACATCAGCAATCGGTCTTCCTTTATACTTTCCGAAATTAAATACCTCAACTCCATTATCCAACGTAAACCTGCGTGCGAAATCAACGATGCAATCTTCGCCAATTACCTTTAAAATTGAGTCGATAGAATTGCCAAGTTCTGGATAACGCTCAACCTGTGCCAAAAGGATCTCGCTCGTAACTTCAGCATCTGCTTCAGCACTGTGAGCGCCATCATGTGTTTTGTTACAATAGAATTTATAAGCTGCAGTCAGGGTCCGCTGTTCCATCTGGTGGAAAATCTTCTGGACATCCAGCAACCTCCTCCCCTTCATTTCAAACTCAACACCTGCCCGAAGAAATTCTTCCATTAGCATGGGAATATCGAAACGATTGGAGTTATATCCCCCAAGGTCACAATTGTCCAAAAATTGCTTTAGTTCATGTGCGACCTGTTTAAAGGTCGGCGCATCTTTCACCATTTCACTGGTGATGCCATGACATTCTTCAGAAGCTTTGGAGATGGGGATTTCGGGATTGATCAGTTTACGCTTCGTAGTCCTGTTCCCGTCTGGTAAAATTTTAACCACGGCAAGCTCGACAATGCGGTCAACACCCAGGTTTGTGCCGGTGGTCTCAAGGTCAATAATAGCCAGTGGTTTGTTCAATTGCAACATTGGATACTCTCAGTATTTAACCGAAAAATTCGGGTGGTAAAGGTAAGAGTTTAAGCATGCTGAAAAAATGAAATTATGCCCATATTATTTGATGTTTTTCATTGAAAAACAACGTTTTTTGACGGTTTTTGGGGGTATTTTCTTGATTGAACGCAAAAGACTTCCATTTACCCTGCAATTCCTGTTTAAAATGCGTATAACCCTAGGGGTTATTACTCGGATTGGGGAAACACAATATTTAAAGGGTTGCTAAAATGAAGGAGTGCACTATCTTTGCGAGTAATAATCCAAATCACTAAAACGTTTACCCTAAAAACGATCTTATGAAGAACAAAGTAATTGCTGCTTGCCTTTTAATAGTTTTATCGGCTACAATTACCTCATGCTTTTCATCCCGTAGTAAAATGGGATGTCCCGGTAACCCTACAGCTAGTACCAAATTCAGAGGTTAAAACCAACATATGCATTGGATCCATCTGACTGATGAGCAACAGTTAATACAACTCATCACGAAGTCCCAAGAAAAACCGCAAGTGATATTCCAGCACGCTGCTCCATGTGCAATTTCTGAGCTTGCAAAACAAAGCATGCCGCAGATTGAGGACATGCCGACAGCCGACTGTTATTTTCTTGATGTAAAATCATACAGGAATATCTGCCGCCGCATGGATGAATTATTTCATGTGGATCAATGCCCTCACGTTTTGATCATCAGAGATGGTCGTTGCGTGTACGGCGAAGTGGCTTAAACAGGCAAATCTGAATATCACATTAACTTATTAAGACTTTCCAAAGGGAAGTCTTTTTTTATTGTGATTCCTCAAAGCCCACAATTCATACGCGGAAATACACAATTCATTCACCAAAGTTTTACCGTTCGTTAGTTAAAATGGTATTTTGCTATGGTGCTGAGAATACCGAACTATACTGGCAAAGACCTGCTTGTCCTGCTCTGGACACTTATGCCGTTTACCATCCTGCTCAACACCCTGATTTTTGGCAAACAATATTATACAGATGCCTCTATTACACTTTTTGCTACACTGATAACATTTGGCGTACTTGCTCTTAGTTTTTGCCTCTACGGATATATAGCTCTTGCATTCAGGGCCAGGTTTCCAGATGAAAAAGATATCTGGAAGAAAATGGCATTACAAATACCAACTTTTTTATTACTGACAGGTTTGATCATTTACTCACTTTTTAAAGGATATGAACTTGTTGGATTTTATGGATACACTTTTAATGAAACAGGATTTACCTGGGCATACGTGTGTACAGGTGTACTGAACATCTTCCTTACTTTTTTTAATGAGGCATTATTCAGGTTTCAGAATTGGAAACAGACTGTTACAGAAACCGAGCAATTGAAAAAAGAATATATGCGCAGCCAGTTACTTGGATTGAAAAGCCAGGTAAATCCGCATTTCCTTTTCAACAGTCTTAATTCTCTATCCTGCCTAATCAATGACGACCCGGATAAAGCTGATAAATTCCTGAATGAAATGAGCAAGGTATACCGATACCTGCTTCGTAATAATGATGAACAGTTTGTGACGCTGAGAACTGAATTGCAGTTTCTCAATTCATACTATCACTTACTGACAGAACGATATGGGGATGGATTACAATTAAAGGTTGAGGCAGATGATCAGCACATGGAACAGTTACTTCCGCCCCTTACATTACAAATGTTACTTGAAAATGCATTTAACAATAACCAGTTGAGCAAAGACAATCCATTGATCGTTCAAATTGATTCAATCAATGGCAATTGGTTACAGGTAAGTCATAATATACAAAGCCGGGTTGGCATAGAAGCTGGTTCCATTGATGCAGCCCTTGATAATATTTCAAATAAATACCGATTGCTCCACCCAGAACCTGTAAAAATTTTCAGTGAAAAGAACATGCGCATCGTGCAATTTCCACTGATCGATCAAAATACGGAGGTGAAAGAACATGTGGACTAAACCTTCCAAATTTGAATTGTGGTCATTCATACTGATGATGCCTTTTTTGGCAACGGTATTGAATCACATGTTCTTTGGAGACAGGGTATGGAAGGAAATTGACATTTGGTTGTATTCGTTTCCCATTATTATGGTACAGGGATTCGTTTCCTGGTACCTGCACATTGCGGTGATGCATTGGCTGAGAAGAAAATTTCCA
>CAZCKF010000262.1:0-5404 GCA_964499155.1 uncultured Chitinophagaceae bacterium | reverse complement strand
AAACACAACACATACAGGTAACGCTGCAGGTTATGCAGGATCTGATGTGCAATACACGCCATCTGCTAACGGGCAAAATATTACACTGACATTTGATACTGCTGTACAAAACCCGAGATTCACTTTGTACGATATTGATGCCAGTGCAGTAATCACTATATCAGGTGTCGATGAATTTGGGTTAGCAGCAATATCAAACGTTACAACGTATGGTGCTACAATACTTTCAATAGGATTGGTACCTACTTCACGCACAATTACAGCGAATGCAACCGCACTTGCTAACAACGTCAATACAGGAGCGGCCACTATTCAATTTAACAGTGGGATCAGAACAAAATCAATCACCATTGCCGTAACAACGCGTGGAGCAGATCCAGTGTTTTGGCTTTCTGATATTCATGCATGTGTGAGCAGTGACTTTCCTTCAGGTTATCGTGCAATCAGCAGACCATGGACTGGAATGCCATCATACATTCTGACTGCATGTGACAGTAATTTTTATATGCTTGATCCTGCAACAGGTCGTGCAAAATTTCTTTTCAGGGATCCAAATCACTCGAATGTAAATGGAATGGCGTATGATCCGATCAACAGGATCCTCTATTACACATGGAGTTTGACAGGTGCATCATTGACCAACAAAAGAATTTTCAGATACAATTTTACAACAGAGGTAATTGATACGGTAATTGATAATGTTACCACTGAATTGGGAATTCCAACATATGACCAGGGTGTGGAATCAGGATCAGCAAGTTTTTACAATGGTAACCTGTACTTCGGTGTAGAATCTTCAAACGGAAGTGCACGAAATTCTGGTCGCGAAAACATTGTATGGCGAATTGATTTTGATGCTACAAATACCATGTATCGTATTGCACAGGTATACGCAGCACGAAGTGATAGCAACAACGGTTCTACAGACAGGTTGATTCACGACTGGAGTGATATTGGCGTTACCAATGCCGGTATGTTGTATGATTTCGATGGTGCCCGAGGTGATTCCATGTATTACCACTTCAATATGATGACTGGTGTTCGCCAGGAATTCCTGCCAAGCGGTGCTGGACCAATCGGACCAAAACAACTTGCAATTGACTGGAATGAAAATGTATATAATATGGGTGGTGTAGTGAATCCTGCTACGGGATTTATCACTCCATATAATTATAATGGTACAATCAACAATGCCCTGACACGGCCCGTAATGGCAGTACCTAGTGGAACATTTCCCAGCGGTAGCTGGGGTGATTGCAGTGAGGCATTCAGACCATACTGTGATTTCGGTGATGCTCCGGCAAGCTATGACCCGGACCCTCTTGCACCTGCGGTGCATGAAAGAGATACAGCGATAAGAATCGGTGCAACATTTGACCGTGAATTTATTAAAACGCCATCTGTTCTCGCGAATTCTGATGGGGGCGATGAAGACGGTTTGTCATTCACACCAATCCTTTCTCCAAATACAGGTACATATCTCGCTACTGTATCAGTTTATAATAATACAGGTACACCTGCTACACTCAATGCATGGCTTGATTACGATGGTGATGGTGTATTTGAAGCCGGAGAAGGTATTACACAGGTGGTTGCAAGTATGCCATCTGCACAAACAAGATTTTTGTATTGGCCTACGCTGGTTTCAGCTCTGCCAAACGGAAGTTATACATACCTGCGTATCCGTATCACTTCTTCTGCAGCAATGACAACCTCACAGCCAAATGGTTATTATGAAAATGGTGAAACAGAAGATTACCGCATTCTTGTGGATGATTATCCATTGCCGGTAAAACTGTTGTCATTCGATGCAAATAAAAAATCTGAAAACCAGGTTGAACTTAAATGGAAGATTGCTGATGAGCAAACAGGAACAAAGTATGAATTAGAAAAAAGTGATGTGTTGTCAAAGTGGAATACTTTGTCTGATCTGACCGCAAAATCTGATACTGCAAACATTTCTTATACTCATATCGATGATGCACCGGTAAAACCAGTATCCTATTACCGACTGAAAATGACTGCTCCAGATGGCGTGGTTAAATACAGCCAGGTGAGAAAGATATTGTTTGGTGTTGCTGATTATATGAAAGTGTTCCCTAATCCTGCTGCAGGTGATGTTACGGTTGAAGTGAATTCGTCAATCGAAGCAGAAGCCAAGATTCATGTATATGATGTCGCAGGAAAAACGGTGGTTTCAACATCAATGAGAATGAAAACTGGTGTAAATCAGATCGTAATTCCAATGCAACAATTAACGAATGGCGTATATACCGTTCATGTTACGTCGCCAAGTGTGACGAAATATGAAAAATTAATTCTGAGAAGAAATTAATTCATAGACTAAGCTATTAATCCAAACCCTAATGAACATGAAAGCTACCTTTGCCACCTTTCTTGCTGTATTTATTATGATCGGCGCTTCAGCGCAGATCAAATACAGCCAGGTGAGACTTAAACCAAATTCAGAAGCACAGAAAAAATTCATTTTCGACAACCTCGAACTAGACCATTATACCTATGAAGGAAACGACATGGTTGTGGTGCTGGACGAAGGTGAATTGAAACTTTTACAACGTTCTGCAATTGCTTATACAGTTGATATTGATGATGTGGTTCAACACACGCTTGAACTGAACCGCAACACAAACACTCAACGTACTGATAATGTATCTCCATTCCAGGTTGCCTGTAATCGTGTAGATCAAATTATCACGACCCCAACAGCATTTGGAACTGGTGGATCACTCAGACTGGGCGCCGCTGCAGGTAATGATGGATATTATACCTATGCAGAGATGACTGCCCAAATGCTGGCATTGCAAACGAACTATCCAACAATCGTTACGCGTTTCGCATTAGCTCCAACTACTTTGAATGGAAATACAATCTATGGAGTTAAAATTTCGGATAATGTTGGAACCGATGAAAATGAACCTGAAGTTTTATATACTGCATTGCAACACGCTCGTGAAGCTATTGGTGGTACCAGCATGATATTTTTCATGCAGTACCTGGCTGAGAATTATGCTTCCAATTCAAAAGTTCAGCAACTTTTGAACAACCGCGAGATTTATATTATTCCTTGTTTAAACCCTGATGGATATATATATAACTATACCGCACCCAATCCTGCTTCAGGGGGAGGTTTGCACAGGAAAAACAGAAGAAATACAGGAACTGAACCTCGTGGAGTAGACATTAACCGAAACTATGGTGTTGACTGGGGTAATTGTGCTGGCGCATCTACATCATGCGGATCAACAGATCCTACACAGGATACTTATTTCGGAACTGCTGCATTTTCTGAAAGAGAAACACAGGCATTAAGGGATTTCGTTTACGCAAGAGATTTTGTCGCAGCTATTGACCAGCATTGTACTGGTCCATATTATTCACTTCCTTATGGACGTCCAACTTTGCACCCGCCCTTCAGTGCTCCAGATACCGCTTTTTATACGCATATTCCAGCAGAAATGGGATTATATAATTGCCATCGTTCTGGTAACAGTCCTCAAACTGTTAACTATGAAGTTGCTGGTGGTGTGAAAGACTGGTTACTAATGGGAGACCTTGGACTGAAAGAGAAAATTTATGGTATGACAGGTGAGGCAGGCGGAGGTTCATTCTGGGCACCCATTGCACAGATAAAACAACTTTGTAAAGAACTTACTTATCAGAATTTGATACTTGCAACTTCTGCAGGTGATTATTTTGATATCCAGGATGCAGGTGATGTCGTATTATCTGCCACTACCGGTAACCTTAGTTACAGTTTAAGAAGAATTGGACTTGGCACTGGTTCAGCAACTGTTTCTATTATTCCCCTGGAAAATATCGCAACAGTTGGAACACCAGATGTAATAAGTCTTCCAACATTCAATGATAATGTTGTTGACAACATTTCCTATACACTGCATAATGGAATTACTTCCGGCCAGCGCGTACGTTTTGTATGGCGTGTAACGGCTGGTGGAATTACCACCTATGATACTGTCACCAAATTCTATAATCCCATTACATTGTTGTATGATAACATGGAAGGTACTTATGGTACCAACTGGACATCAACAAGTAACGTTGCAGGTGCTGCAGGTAACTGGGGATTTGTTCTGGACACTGCTTATGCAGGTACACGTTCAATGCATGAATCACCAACGAGCGCATATACGGCAAGTACAACAAGAACTTCAACTTATAATTCAACATTCAACCTGAGTGATGCCACGGCTGCATACCTTACATTCTGGGTTCGTCACCGTGCAGAGAACTGCCGCGACAAGCTGCAGGTACAGGTATCGACAGATGGTACATCCTGGACGGCTCTGTGCGGAAGAAATACAGTAGCTGAGCAAAATACTACCAATGGTGGTACGCTCGGTGGAAATCCTGCGCTTACGGGTATCCGTGAGAACTGGACACGCGAATTGTTCAGTCTTCAAAATTATATTGGAGCAGGAATGACCAACATCAGGTTGCGATTCCAGTTTACTTCAGATAATGATGCGGGTAATTTTTATAAAGAAAAGGACCAGGGATTCTTTATTGATGAAGTTAAGGTTATCAAGAGTACATCTGCATTGCTGATCCTTCCTGTTGAATTTGTGAATTTCTACGGTAAACTTTTACCAGACGGTTCAGCAGAATTGGAATGGGAAGCAGTTACGGACAATGATCACGATTACTTTGAATTGCAAAAATCCACAGACAGGCAATCATTCACAACAATCGCGCGTGTAAATGGTTTGCCTCCGTATAAATCAATTGACAAGAACCTGTCATTTGGAAATAATTATTACCGTGTGCGCTCAGTGAGCAAAAGCGGTAAAGAAACATTCAGCAAGGTGATTAACATCGTGTATGATCCTGCTGTTATCAACCTGGTACTGTATCCTAACCCTGTTCAGGATAAACTGAAACTGCGTATCCAGGCGCGTCGTAGTGAAAGATTGAATATTGAAGTGGCGGATATACAGGGTAAAACAATGTACCGTGACAACGTAAATGTAACAGGTGCAGGAGATGATATCTCTATCGATACGAGATCATGGAATGCACAGGTATATATATTAAAGATCAGAAACAGCAATAATGAAATCATCGCGATTCAGCGATTTATCAAGCAATAAAAACTTGACACAAACTCGGTAGCTGGTTATTCTAGGCAGTTTAACTGCGGCCCCGTTCATTGAACGGGGTTTCTTTTTGCTTCTAGTTTGAAAACTGTTGATAGTAGAGTGAATAGTGAATGGTGAAAAGCTTACTACAGGTCTCGACGTGTATTTTAGTTTGAGTATTCCGGCAAAGTGCATTGGGAATGGTGAATAGTGAGTAATGAGTAGTGTGTAGTGAAAGATTTGCTACTTCTCGAATATGCATCCAAAATGCCATTTCATTTTTTATA
>CAZCKF010000261.1:0-5415 GCA_964499155.1 uncultured Chitinophagaceae bacterium | reverse complement strand
TAACCCTGGAAATTTTCCTCAACCGCAGTTCCAATAGAATTTCTAGATTTCATCCCGCCGCGGCGGGACAAAATTGGCTTCGTAAGAAGCTTTGGAAATATTAGGTTGACTTAATCTCCGACATTCAAGAGCTTTCAGTTACATAAACCAGTGTCGATCTAAAGAATCTTGAAATCTTTGAAATGATTGAAATCTTGAAATGAAAAACAGCTTTGAATTACTGAATAACCACTTCATCTATCACCCGCTGCCCAAGCGCCTCATTCACCCGCTGTATGATCGTTTCTTTCTGGTAAAGTAATTCCTGCTTAAGAGGAGCTACGTGAGTTGTGATGTATAGTGTTCTGTGAAAGATTTTTAATTTGTCGGTATAGCGAGCAACGGTTTTTCCCATGATATTTTCCCAGACGTCTTCGATCTGCATAGCCTGTATATCACCCTTGATCTTACTCTTGTTCAGAAACTGATTCAGTGCATCGCCGAGAGAATATTCACCCATGTTGTAAAGGTAAGCAAGCAAATCAGCGCAGTTGCAATAGTTGAAAACTTTTGGCTGCTTTTTCAAGATGTTGCTGTAACCTGTCCCCGTTTGTATCGGTTATAAAAATATGTCCCTGGTTTTCTGAACACACACGTCGTAACAAGCTGGCCACTCTTTCTTCATCCAGTTTTTCAAATACATCATCGAGTAAAAGAATGGGAGCAAATCCTTTTCGTTCGTGGAGTTCATTCATTTCCGCAAGCTTTAACGCAAACAACAAACTTTTCCGTTGTCCCTGCGAGGCAATATTCTTAAAAGGCTGACCAGTTAATTGCAGTGACAGATCATCGCGGTGAGGGCCAAAGGTGGTCCTGCAAGTAGAAAGATCTCTTGGACGGTTCAGGGACAATAGTTCTTCGAAGCTTCCTTCTTCTAATTGAGATTCATACACAACAGATATGTGTTCGTTCTGCGTAGCGATTTCGTTATATAATTTTTTTACACCGGGCAAAAACGCAAGCATGAAGGCCTGTCGCTTTTGAAAAATTGAATTTCCGTATGGAATGATCTGCTCATCGATAACATCCAGCACATCTGAACGACCACGCCCTTCATTGATGGCACGCAACAAAGAGTTGCGCTGCTGCAATAATTTATTGTAACCGATCAGTGATTGTAAATACTCGCTGTCTAATTGAGACATCAGCATGTCAATAAACGTTCGGCGTTCTTCGCTTCCGCCAATAATCAGCCGAATGTCATCTGGTGCAATCACCACAGCAGGAAATTTTCCAATGTGATGGGAAAATTTTTCATAGACATTGTTATTCAGGCTAAGTTCTTTTTTACCCGTCTCGCGCAAAACGCAAACTATTTTTTGCACCTGGTCATTTAACCTGAAATCTCCCTCGAGCCTGAAACCATTCATGCCCTGGTGAACATTGACAGCATCAAGCCTGGAGAAATAACTTTTAGTGAAACAGAGATAATGAATCGCATCCAGCAGGTTTGTTTTTCCAACGCCATTTTTTCCATAGATGCCAACAACCGACTGATCAAATGCAAATTGCCTGCTTACATAATTTTTAAACTGTAGAATGGAAATGGAATCAAGAAACAACATCAAGCTGCAATATACCTGATGGAATGTTGAATGCTTACTGGACATGGGATATTGGACTTCGGGCATTCAAAATTGATTCCGGTCATTCTGATTTTCAATGGAATATGAATCCCAGAGGTAAGCGTTTTTCCCTTATTTTTGCGGCTCAAATTTTTTGCCGGTGGCTACCCGATTTTCTAAAGAAACTTATCTCTACTGGTACGAACTGATGAAGCTTATCCGTGAGTTTGAACTGATGGCTGAGGAGAAGTACAAAATGGAGGGAAAGATCAGGGGATTTTTTCATGCATACGTTGGCCAGGAAGCGATAGCAGCCGGATGCATGACAGCAACCAGGCCAGAAGATCTTTTTATCACCGCTTACCGCGACCATGGATTGGCCATTGCCAAGGGTGTATCGGTAAATTCATGTATGGCGGAATTGTATGGTAAGTCTACTGGTTGTGCAAAGGGAAAGGGCGGGAGCATGCACTTTTTTGGCAAGGATGTAAATTTTTACGGAGGTCATGGAATTGTGGGTGCTCAGATCGGAACAGGTGCGGGTCTTGCTTTTGCGGAACAATATCGTGGTACTGACAATGTAGTGCTTTGTTTCTTTGGGGATGGTGCAGCAAGACAGGGAATGCTGCATGAAACTTTCAACATGGCCATGCTGTGGAAGCTGCCTGTTGTTTTCATTTGCGAAAACAACAATTATGCAATGGGAACATCAGTTGAAAGAACGTCAAATGTTGTTGACATTTACAAACTTGCCGATGCTTACGACATGCCGGGAGATGCGGTGGATGGAATGAAACCTGAAACTGTTCATGAAGCAGTAGCAAGAGCAGTAAAAAGAGCACGTGAAAAAGGTGGACCCACACTGCTCGAGATGAAGACCTATCGTTACAAAGGACATTCTATTTCAGATCCGCAGAAATACAGGGGCAAAGAAGAAGTGGAAGATTATAAAGCAAAGGATCCGCTAAACGGAGTCTTGCAAAATATAAAACAGAACAATATTGCATCGGCAGATGAGATCAGCAAGATCGATGAGAGAGTGAACCAGGCCGTGATGGAGTGTGTAAAGTTTGCGGAAGAATCACCTTGGCCATCTGACGACGAAGTGCTGAAAGATGTTTATGTAGACCAAAACTATCAGTTCATAGTAGATTAAACCACCATACATTTCAAATCAGTATCAATGGCAGAAAAGAAACATGTGAGTGAAGAAAATTCCGACCAGGCAGTTGTTGACCGCGCAAAAGATTTTTGGACGCGATACAGTAAACCCATTACAATTGGTGCTGCTGTATTGGTGCTTGGATTGGGAGCATGGCTTGGCTATCGCAATTTTGTAAAAGAACCCAACGAACAAAAAGCAGCGGATGCCATGTTCAAAGCGGAAGAATATTACCGCCAGGATTCACTTCAAAAAGCGCTTAATGGCGATGGCGCGAACCTTGGTTTAGAGCGAGTAATAAGTCGCTATGGAGGTACAGAAGCTGGTGAACTTGCAAGATTCATGGCAGGTGATATTTATGTGCGCATGGGAAATCCTGCAAAAGCAATCAGTCACCTGAAAGAATTTGATACGGATTCAAAACCTTTGCAGGCCCGGGCTTATAAATTGCTTGGTGATGCCTACGCAGACCAGGGCAAGCAAAGTGATGCGCTTTCCAGTTATAAAAAAGCAGCAAGGCATTGGGAAGATGATGAAGCAAATGCATCAGAATATTTATTTCTGGCGGCCTATTACGCACAACGCGTGATGAAAAATACCAAGGAAGCCACTGAACTTTACAAAGAGATAAAAGAGAAATATCCAAATACGGAGAAAGCTTACGAATCAGAAAAATTCCTCGCACAGCTCGGCGTTTACGATGTTGAGGAGAAATAACCAGCATGGCTGACGTTACAAACAGCAAACTTCAAGATACTGCAGGCATCCGCATTCATACGGATGCCTGTGTTGTTATTGTCAAGACTGAATGGAACCAGAAAGTAGTTGATGAACTTGAAAAAGGATGCAGAAAATTTTTGGTAAAAAGCGGTCTTACTGAAATTATCACACTCACTGTTCCAGGTGCTTTCGAGATACCATTTGCCATTCGCAATTATTGGGAAAAATCCGGAAAGGGGGCAGACGCATTTATCGCTCTGGGCTGTGTTCAGCGTGGAGACACACCGCATTTTGATTATGTGTGCAAGGCAGTCACCGACGGTGTGCTGCAATTGAATTTGATGTTACCTGTTCCAACTATTTTTGGTGTACTGACAGTGAATACAGCAAAACAGGCGCAGCAACGAATTGGTGGAAAGCATGGACATAAGGGAGAAGAAGCTGCAATTACAGCAATTAAAATGATCGCACTGAACCGCCAATGAATGTACATATTTTCATTCCCTGCTTTGTAGACCAATTGTATCCCGAAACAGCTTTCAATATGGTGCGCGTATTGGAGAAAGCTGGTTGCTCTGTTCATTACAATACTTCACAAACATGTTGCGGTCAGCCGGCATTCAATGCAGGATTCTGGGATGATGCAAAACAGGTGTGTTCAAAATTCATCAGGGATTTTGCCACTGCAGAATATATTGTAACGCCGAGTGCATCCTGCGCTGGCTTTGTCAGAAATTATTATGCAAAACTTTTTGACAATTCTTCCCAACACAATCATGTAAAAGACCTCAATAAGCGGATATTTGAATTCAGTGAATTTCTTGTAAAAATTTTAAACCAGACCTCATTTGGTGCGCAGCTTGATGTAAAAGCAACCTATCATGATTCATGTGCCGGCCTTCGCGAATGCAGGATTAAAACCGAGCCGAGGAAATTACTTGGTGAGGTTAAAGGACTGGAACTTATAGAAATGAATGATGTTGAAACCTGTTGTGGATTTGGCGGAACATTTGCCGTGAAATTCGAACCCATTTCAATTGCCATGGCTGAACAGAAAGTAGACAATGCAATGGCAACAGGTGCATCGCATATTATCTCAACAGACCATTCCTGCCTCATGCACATTGATGGTTACATTAAGAATAAAGGATACGAATTAAAAACATTACACATTGCAGATGTGCTGGCTAGCGGATGGTAAATACTTTACGTCAAGATACCTACGTAGCCAATTTTGAAATCTTGAAATCTTGAAATCTTGAAATCCTGAAATTTTTATCATGCCATACTGGTTAGTAAAATCCGAACCTTCAGTGTACAGTTACGATGACCTCGTAAAAGAAAAAACAACTTCCTGGACAGGCATAAGAAATTATGCCGCGCGAAATCATTTACAGGCAATGAAGAAAGGAGAGGAGGTATTTTTTTATCACAGCAATGAAGGACTTGATATTGTTGGTATTGCTAAGGTTGCCAAAACAGCATATCCAGATCCAACAACCGATGATGAAAGATTTGTTACAGTTGATTTAAAACCATTCAAGAAATTTAAAAAAACAGTTCCTCTTACGGTAATAAAAAAAGACAAACGTCTTCAGAACATGGCGCTTGTAAAAATTGGAAGACTCTCTGTATCACCTGTTACTGATGAGGAATACAAAGCAATACTGGAGTTAGCGGGAGAAAAATAGTTTCTGGCCTTGCCCGCCATAGCTCAGCGAAGGCGGGTTTCCCGTTTTCCTCTTTAGAATAAGTCCGTTTCGATAAATCATCTAACGCAGCATCGGGAGCTTGGGCCTTGTACCATGGAACTTCCGTCAGGGTTACATTTTTCATTTAGCGGTATCAATATAAGATTCGCTACATATAAAAAACTCTTTCATGAAAACTCTATTCATGCTGTTGCTGGTTGCAGCAATTGGCACAACA
>CAZCKF010000260.1:0-5418 GCA_964499155.1 uncultured Chitinophagaceae bacterium | reverse complement strand
AAACATTAAAATCTACTCTTGATATAATTCCATTTACCCTGCCTGTTTCACTATGCTGCCAGATGATCCAATCCCGGTTGATTCTTGGTTTTTGTGCGCGGTAATAATGCGCTACCCACAATGGAAATTTTTTAAATTCCTCTGTATCGAGATATTGCTTATAAAAATCTGCATTGGTATAAATAATTGGTTTAACGCCATAATGCTGTTCAACAATTGCAAGCCATTCTTTTGCCTCGGCCTGAAGTGCATTTATTGAAACGCCATTCACTTGTTCTATATCCATAACCGGCGGCAAATCCCCGGGAAGCATTTTCACCTTTTTAATAAAATGCTCAGCCTGCATCCTGCCATCTCGATTTGGCAGAAAAAAATGATAGGCTCCCCTTGGTATTCCAGCATCCTTCGCACGCTTCCAATTTCGTTTAAATTCAGGATCTGTATTATTTATGCCTTCGGTCGCCTTCATGAATGCAAAACCAATCCTTATATCATCCACATTCATACTCACTACTTCTTCCCAGGCAATGCGTTGCTGGTAACGCGAAACGTCAATACCATGGATCATATATCCTGCTGGAATTGAAATCCCAAATTCAGGGTATCGAATCATTCGGGCTTCACGGGACCTAAGCCATTCATACGCAATGCCGCCAGCAATTAAAATAAACGCGATAAAAGTGAGCGACAATATCCAGTTCCTGATCTTCCGGTTTCTTTTTTTCACTCAGCTAAACAATTAAAAATTGAATGGAAAATAAGCCTGAAATAATTTGAATTCGGTGTAGCTTGTATTAATATTTTCTTTGCCTGATGAAATTTTATTTAATCCCACTGATATTTCTTTTTGCCTGCAACTCCGCAACGGACGGTGATGGCGAAGTTGACTCTTCAAACGTACAATCAAGGGATACGGTGATTGTCAAAAAGGATTCATTAATTACACTCCCTCCCGCTTTTACAATTGGCTTCTACCAGGGGGTTACACCCTGTGCCGATTGCCCGGGAATCCAACATATTTTATTACTTGATAGCAGCAACAATTATACACTGGAAGAAGTGCAATGGGGCAAGAATGCATTTCCAACGAAGGCGACTGGAAAATGGGACCGCGATGCAGATACGCTTCAATTATATAAGGGAAAACAGGTTGAATCGATTTACCATATTCGCTATGACACATTGTATCCCGTAAAAGTTCGAGGTAAAATGGTTTATGACCAGGAAGCTCGTGAAAAAATGTTGTTCAGGCGAGCCGCATTCAAACCAAACGAAACGATAATGAAAAAAGTGAACGAAGGGATTGAGTTTTATGCAATCGGCAATGAACCATTCTGGAACCTGGAAATTGACATGCAAAAAATGATTTTATTCAAACTTGCTGACTGGACACAACCTGTGATCGTTCCCATATCAAAGCCAAGATCAAACAAGGATAGTGTGGTTTATGCCAGTGCAGATACGTCGGGTTTAAGGATTGCTATTTTAAACAAGTTCTGCAATGATGGCATGAGTGATTTCCTGTATAAGAACACAGTCAACGTTACCTATAAAGGACAAACTTATCGTGGTTGTGGGGTTTTACTAAAGCCTTAAAAAAAATATTTACCTGGCTGTGCCTGCTTTTTTTAATTGAATGGAACAGGATTTGAAATAAAATATTAAACTCAGGAAATGCTCCCCATAGTTTTACTTGTTGCCATTGCATTAATTGTTGTTTTTATTACAACAGCAATTCGTGACAGAAGTGAGGTGGGGAATCGTGATTCAATTTAATAGTGGTTTTACCATTATAGTTGCACAAAATCGAAACAGGGACCGGCTTTTTGTCGGTCCTTCGTTTTTCATGCATCCATAATTTCTTTAAGTCTTTTCGCATTCTCAAGTGCATAGCCGTGAATGTCATTATTAAAAAAACACCAGATCACATGTCCCTCCTTCATCCAGTTCCGAAATTTTTCTGCATATTCTTCGAGCATTTTATCTGAATATGTAGAAGCATAGAGTTCTTTTGGACCATGCAGCCTGACATAAATATTCTTTGCAGTGACCATTTCGGAATACGGAAATCTGTTTCCCGATTGAGAAATAACATTGCCAATATTATATTTTGTCATCAACGTAAGGCTTTCTTCGCTTAACCACGTTTTATGCCGGACCTCGAGAACAAATTCGTATGACCGATATTTCTCTTTCAGCACAGAAAAAAAATTTGACGCTAATTCGTAATTGAATCCGAGTGAGGGTGGAAGTTGAACGAGCACAGGTCCCATTACAGGAACCATTGGTTCAAATACATCGAAAAACTTTTCCAAAGGTTCCTCGGGATCGTTGAGTTTTTTTAAATGTGTAATATACCTGCTAAGCTTTGGGCAGAAATGAAAGCCCTTATGAACCTTTGCAGTCCAGTTTATAACTGTTTGGGCCTTGGGGAGGTGATAAAAACTGGTATTGATCTCCGTTATATCAAAATCTTTGGCGTAAAAAGTCAGCCAATCAGTTGGTTTCGATTTTGGAGGATAGTATAAGTTCACCCAATGTTTATAGCTCCACCCTGATGTGCCAATATGAATGGATTTTTGTTTTTTCATCATTATTTCCTTCCTGTTAGCAGGATCGGTTCACGGTAAAAGGCCCGGAATTTGCATTCTATCTGCAAATGTTTGACCATGATGCGATGTGCTGTTTACTGTTTCATTTGTCTTTTGTGCCTGCAATGCGCTACAACTCAGAATACAATCACGCGCGTGCAATTGAGTGGAGACTGGCAATTGAAAAGTTTTCCTGCGAGCAACCGGAATTATAATGAGATATTTGGTGAGCGCAGGCCGCGGCTAGAATTTGAAGCAACAAACAAAAAGTTTTCCGGAACAACAGGATGTAATCGCATTTCAGGAAATTATACACTGGATACTTCCTATTTTAAATTTGATCCGGAAATCATGATGACCAAGATGGCATGCCCCGGTTATGATGAAAATATTTTTCTTGATGCAATGAAAAGAGTGAATGAATTGGTGATGAATGATGGGGCAATGGAGATGCGCCAGGACGACAGAATACTCATGGTATTTGAAAAAGTAAAAAATTAAAAAGTTTTTTTATGCTGTGGAAAGGCAGACAGGAAAGTACAAATGTTGATGACCGCCGGGGGATGTCTGGCGGAGGGAAATTAGTAGCAGGCGGTGGAATACTTGGAGTGATTGCACTTGTATTAAATATGTTGCTCGGTGGAGGAGGTGATACTTCGCAATTGCCAAATTTCCCATCCCAGGGTACAAGCGAAATGACCGCTGAAGAAAAAGCAGCGGATGATGAGCGTGCATCATTTGTAAAAGTTGTATTGAAGGAAACAGAAGATGTTTGGAATGACATTTATTCACAACAAGGACAAGATTATCCTGAGCCGACACTTGTTTTGTTCAGAGGGAGTGTTCAATCAGCCTGCGGATCTGCAAGTTCTGCTTCAGGGCCATTCTATTGCCCGGGTGATCAACAGGTTTATATTGATCTTTCGTTTTACGAGGATATGGAAAGAAAATTAAATGCATCTGGAGATTTTGCAATGGCATATGTAATTGCACATGAAGTCGGACATCATATTCAAACCATAAATGGCACTTCAGAAAAACTTGCACGCATTCGCCAACGTGTGAGCCAGGAGGAATACAACAAATATTCTGTAATGATGGAACTGCAGGCAGATTTTCTGGCTGGGGTATGGGCGAAGCACACTGCAAATAAAAACCTGTTGCAGGAAGGTGATATTGAAGAAGCATTGAATGCAGCTAATGCAATTGGTGATGACAGATTACAAAAACAATCACAGGGTTATGTAGTTCCCGAATCGTTCACACACGGAACATCTGCTCAACGCGTTTATTGGTTTAAAAAAGGATTTACAACAGGAGATCCGCGGCAGGGTGACACGTTCAATGATCCAAGCTTGCAGTAATACCTAAGCTTTGCTGAATGATCTGCTATTTAATGATTGAGGCTTTTATGGACATTGGATATTGAAAATTGGACATTCAATAATTTTTTGAAAAGGGCATGATCGATTATTCATGCTCTTTTTTGTTAAATTGAATATTACAAAACTTTGTCGATGAGAATTTTCCTGATCATCCTGCTTGTGCTTTCAACGCTTCAATCACCAGCACAAAAAACTTATTGCAACCCCGTCAATGTCGATTATGCCTACATACCTATTCCAAATTTTGTAGAGTGGGGCAGACACAGGGCAACAGCAGATCCTGTTATTACATTGTACAAAGGAGATTATTATTTGTTTTCTACCAATCAATGGGGTTACTGGTGGAGTCCTGATCTGATTAACTGGACATTTGTTCGGCGGTTTTTTTTTGAAACCGCACCACAAAGTGTATGATGAACTTTGCGCTCCCGCAGTCTTTGTTCTCGGAGATACATTGCTCGTGTTTGGATCCACACATGAAAAAAATTTCCCACTGTGGATGAGTACCAATCCAAAAGGAAATGTGTGGAAAGAAGCTGTTGAACCATTTGAAGTAGGCGCCTGGGATCCCGCATTTTTTTTGGATGATGACAACCGGTTATATCTCTATTGGGGAAGTTCTAATGTTTACCCTCTATATGGAATAGAAATAGACAGAAAAACTTTTAAGCCCATTGGAGAAAGAACAGAAGTTTTTCATTTGAACGACGAAAAATATGGCTGGCAAAGGTTTGGCGAATATTTAGATAACACTTTCCTCGATCCATTTACCGAGGGAGCATGGATGACAAAACACAATGGAAAATATTATTTGCAATATGGCGCACCAGGAACTGAATTCAGTGGTTACGCAGACGGAGTAGTGGTGGGAGATAACCCTCTGGGTCCATTTACCAATCAAATGCATAATCCATTTTCATACAAACCTGGTGGTTTTGCAAGAGGTGCAGGTCATGGGAATACTTTCCAGGATAAATGGAATAATTGGTGGCACACTGGAACTCTTGTTATTTCTGTGAAAAACAATTTCGAACGCAGGATTGGCCTTTGGCCAACAGGATTTGATAAAGATGGCGTGCTTTACACCAATACAACCTTTGGCGACTATCCTCATTATTTGCCCACTGGGCCGGCAGATCATTTGAAGAGCAGGTTTACAGGATGGATGTTACTGAACTACAACAAACCTGTTCGTGTTTCTTCAACGCATGGCTCGTACAATGCAAATCATGCAGTGGATGAGAGTATAAAAACTTACTGGAGCGCTGCAAGTGCCAATGCCGGAGAATGGCTTGAATCTGATCTCGGAGGCGTATCTACTGTTCGAGCGATGCAGGTAAACTATGCAGATGAAGACGCCACCGTGCTCGGAAAAAAAGAAGGGCTGTATCATCAGTATAAAGTTTATTCCTCCCTGGATGGAAAAAGCTGGAAGATGCTTG
>CAZCKF010000259.1:0-5434 GCA_964499155.1 uncultured Chitinophagaceae bacterium | reverse complement strand
TTTTGTGTATCCATTACCAATGAAAACAGTCTGCTTAATATCGTTAATAGTTTTATTTTTTGTTTCCTGCTCTAAAGAAAGTTTAGAGGATAGAATTGTAGGCACATGGCAACTCGAAAAACGATCTGCAGGAGTTATTTTCAGTAGCAGTTTTCATTATCAAATGGTTCCTGAAAATGACAAGTATACTTATACCTTTTCTGAAAATCGTAGTTACTCAAAAATTGATCGATACAATTACAGAGAGACTGGGACATATGAAATAATAAGTAATAAAATTCATTTTAAGTCTATATCAGCAATCTAAACGTATGAATTAGAGTTTGAAATATCCAACAAAAAACTTTTTATAATCCACCCCGGATGTGGAAATGCAGATATACATAAATTGGAACGACTTAAATAAGTTACTTCCAATTCTCAGACTCTTCTTCTTGAAAATTTATATTTCTCCACTTTATACTTCACTTGAATATTGAATCTCGAATCTTGAATCTTGAGTCTTCTCACTATCTTTGCGCCTTCCCATGAGCGACGCGATCAAACACGAGTGCGGCCTGGCATTCATCCGTTTACGAAAACCATTTTCACACTACCAGAAAAAGTATGGGACGGTGATGTGGGGTCTCAACAAGCTGTACCTTCTCATGGAAAAACAGCACAATCGCGGCCAGGATGGAGCAGGCGTCACTGCAGTTAAACTTGATGTTGAACCTGGTTATCCCTTCATGCATCGTATACGAAGCAGTGCAAACCAACCGATAGCAGACATTTTTCGCCAGATCGGCGAGGAAATGAACGAATTCCAAAAATTCAACCCTGATTTTAAAAATCACCCTGGCCTGATGAAAGGCCATTTGCGTTTTATGGGGGAACTGCTTCTCGGACACCTTCGGTACGGTACGCAAGGGAAAAACAATGTTGAATTTTGCCACCCGTTTGTAAAGCGTCATACCATTCCTGCCAGGAATCTTGCACTTGCCGGAAATTTCAACCTCGTAAATACGGAAGAACTTTTTTCGCTCGTGAACATGGATCCCGGTGAATTCCAGCGACAAAGCGACCTGGCGGCAATGATGGAAGTTCTCTATCATTTTATTGTAAAGGTGGACGAAAAGGGACCTGAAAAACTTGACATTAAAACTGCGCTGAAAAAAGCAATTTCTTTGTTCGATGGTGGTTATCATGTTGGTGGCATGACTGGCAGCGGAATTGGTTTTGTATTTCGTGATCCGCATGGTATTCGTCCTTCTTACTATTATGCAGATGATGAAGTGATTGTTGCTGCATCGGAAAGAGCGGCGATAAGAACGGCTTTCAATGTTGGCGAGAATGAAGTGCAGGAATTAATGCCAGGCCAGGCACTGATCGTAAATGCAAGTGGCGAACTGGAAATTGAGCAGATCGTTCCGGCAAAAGAAAGACGCGCATGCAGTTTTGAGCGCATTTATTTTTCACGCGGAAGCGATGAAAAAATTTATCGAGAAAGAATTGCACTTGGATATCATTTAAGCGAACAGGTATTGAATGCAATAGATCATGATCTGAAACATACCATTTTCTCCTTTATTCCCAACACTGCAGAAACTGCGTTCTATGGATTATTAAAAGGCATGGAAGATTATCTCAATCGTGTTAAGATAGAACGCATTACTTCCTGGGGTAAAGATTTTGACAATGAGAAACTGGCAGAGATGATCAATCGCCGCATTCGCATTGAAAAGATCGCGATCAAGGATGTGAAGATGCGCACTTTCATTACTGAAGATGTTGGCCGTGCTGAAATGGTGCAGCACGTATATGATATCACTTATGGCACTGTTCAAAAAGAGAAGGACATGCTTGTTGTGATCGACGATTCAATTGTTCGCGGTACAACATTGAAAGAGAGTATTATTCGAATGCTCGCAAGATTGCATCCAAGAAAAATAATTGTTGTTTCATCAGCTCCTCAGATACGTTATCCTGACTGTTATGGTATCGATATGAGCAAGATGGGTGAGTTCATTGCATTCAATGCTGCAGTTGAATTGTTGAAGGATAAAAATGAAGAAAAATGCCTTCAGGATATTCTCGATAAATTAAAAGACATGCACCGCAACAACCAGTTGCACACTGAAAATATGGTAAAGCATGTTTACAAACCTTTCACGGCAGAAGAGATCTCGAAAAAAATAGCACAGCTAATTACTCCAAAAGATTGTAAAGTTCCTGTCGAAGTCATTTTCCAAAGCATCGAAGACCTGCATGAATCATGTCCCAACAACCTCGGGGACTGGTATTTTACCGGTAATTATCCAACGCCCGGTGGCAACAGGGTGGTGAACAAGGCGTTTATGAATTATATGGAAGGGAAAAACGTTAGAGGGTATTAGTTGGAAGTGTTGGAAGAGTTGGAATGGTTGGAATGGTTCTTTAGGTCGAAAAGTCTTTATTTATTTGATAGTGTATTTATTTGTTGCAGTTGTTGCCGCTTATTCCCACAGAGTTTCCTACGAAGCTCTTAATCCTTGAACCTTTCTTGTTGCCTTGAACTGCTTATTACTTTCCTGGACCCTGGACCTTGTATCTTGAATCTTTGTAATTTGCATCTGGTTAAGTCTCTGCAGTAGCATATAAAATGCATACTGCCGCTACAGTCATAGATCCCCTCGGTGATAAAGTATTCCTGCCATCAGGATTATTCGATATCAGCAAGTCCATAGAGAAATGGTCTGCAGATGAAATACACGATATCGTTAGAAAACCCGCTTTCATTCTCGAAAAAAAAGATGCAGCATCGCGTTACTATTACCGTTCACTTGGATGGGATACAGCCATTCTCGTTGAAGCTTCCCGCACTGATGGAATATTTACTGCAGTAAGATCGGATGTAAATCCAAAACAATCCGAGATCATGGAGATCATGAATAATGCAAGGATCGTGTATTCGGGAAAGCCAGAACCCTGAACGAAATCTTCACGCAAAGGCGCAAAGTGAGCAAAGACGCAAAAAATTAAAAAATTTGAAATTTGACGGTACAGTCTTATTTATTTAATGTGGCTATCCCGTTTATACTGCGGTACAAATTGTGGTAAAAACAGAACCCACACCGGAATTATCATATAATTTATAGCAAACTTCAGACGAGAACGCCAAGCAAACTAGCTTGCGTTCTTGATTTGAGCATCGCATAAAACGACTTATAATTTGCGAATGTAAACGACAGAAAAAAGCTTTACGTGAAGCTTTTCAATAAGCAGCCTGGAATTATTAAAATTGACAATTCCGTCAAATTTTCAAATTTTCAAATCTTCAAATCTTTATTCCTGCGCCGCCGCCATCAAAGGAATAGTCACCGTTACAGTACACCCTTGATCCGGAGCCGTAACAATCTCCGCGTTCCCATTGAACAATTGGGCGCGGTTGATAATGTTTTCCAAACCAAGTCCCTTCTTGATGCTTGGAAGATCAAAACCAATTCCATCATCAGCAACTTCGAGGTAAACAAATTTTTCATCTGTTTCAAGACTGATGATAATGTTGTTAGCATCTGCGTACTTAACGATATTATTTAATTGTTCCTGGAGAATCCTGAACAATGTAAGCTTAAGGTTGTCTGTCAATATTTTTTCCGAGAATAAATGATTGTAAAATCTCACAGTAACGTTGCGCATGCGTTTAATGGGCTCAACGAGATCATTGATCGATTCCACCAAACCAATATCACCGAGTGTTGGTGGCACTAGCGATCTTGACATGCGACGTATCTCATTGATCACGTCAGAAACGCTTTTTGTAGCTAGAATAACCATTTCTGCAGTTGTATCATCTGCTGATGCTTTCGCCAGATCGAGGTAGAGTTTAGTAGTGGTCAATTGCTGGCCAATATTGTCGTGCAACTCCTTGCCAATTTCTTTTCTCTCTTTTTCCTGGCCATCCAATGTTGCCTTTGTAATTACCTTTTGTTTGGTGATCTGTGCAGCAACCAAACGGTTCTCTAGTTTTTTACGTTCGGTGATATCTGCAAATGATGTAACAACATGCGTGAGGTTATTATTCGAATCGAAAACAGGATTTGAATTCACGATCATCCACAACCACTCTTGCCTGGTTGGATTGTAAAACCCAAGCACGACATTTTCAACAGGCTTTGCAGTTCTTAGAGCGATTTCACTTGGATGTTGCTCTGCACTAAGTTCAATATCATCTTCAGAAATAAACCGGATAGGAATTTCATATAATGTTTTTTGCAAAAATTCCTCTTCTGTTAACCCGTACATATCCAGGATTGCCTGGTTGCAAAGTGTTGCACGCCCTTCTTGATTTCTTACAACAACACCAAGTTGCAGATCACGAATAAGTTTCCTAAACCGCTGTTCACTTTCTTTCAATGCATCACCAGCCTGTTTGCGCAAAGTATCGTCGTGGAAATGGATAACAATACTGTTGATATGAGGATTGGATAATAGATTGTGGCCTCTGACAACACACCACAACCAGGATCCATCCTTTTTACGCAAACGGATCAGGATGAATTTTACTTCAGGGTTTTCTGCGACTTCTTTCTGCAATGAACTCATTGCCCATTCAAGATCACCGGGATGCACAAATTCAAATGCATTTCTTCCGATTACTTCTTCCACTTCGTACCCTAAAATACTTTTAATTGATGGAGAGGCGAATGTGAGTGAGCCATTCTGATCAACAAGCAAAATTCCATCAAGAGAATCTGCAATAAGGTGACGATAAAACAATTCACTCTTTTGCAATTTTTCATCTGCAAGCTTTCTGTCCGTGATATCACGTGCAACAGACATTACACCAATCTTATTTCCATGCTCATCAGTTACATAAGTAACAGTAATAAGCAAATGTTTTTGTTCACCGCTTTTGTTTACGTATGAGACTTCACCTTTCCAGATTCCATTTTTTCTAAATAAGGAAATGGTATGCTCACGTGATACCGGGTGTTGAAAATGCACTACGTCGCTGAATAATTTTCCCTTAACCTCTTCAGTTTTTAAGCCGTAAAATTCTTCAGCAACTTTATTGAACGAACGAATATTAAAATCGAGATCTGATATGACAATGATATCGGAAACGTTTTCAAGCAAGGTTACCTGGTAACGTAATTGTTCTTCGGTAGTTTTCTGATCGTGTATATCTGCAACTGAACCAATATAGCCAAGGAAAGTTCCGTCCTCAAGTTTTCTTGGAATGGATTTATCAAGTACCCATCGGTAGTCACCAGTTTTCACCCGCAAACGATAAACAAGAGAAAGTGATTCTCTTGCGGCAAATGCGATATCAAATTGTTCAACTGCCTGTTCAATATCATCAGGATGAACAATGGCTCGCCAGCCGATATCCTGTAATTCTGAATGATTGATCCCGGTAAATTCTATCCATTGACGGTTTACATAAACAGTTTTGTTCTCAGTATCCGACATC
>CAZCKF010000258.1:0-5441 GCA_964499155.1 uncultured Chitinophagaceae bacterium | reverse complement strand
TTTTATTGTTCACAGATTTTTCCGGATTTGATCCGGAAACAAGCAGTTTCAGTGCTGGCAGTAACGTAGATGCTTTTACTGGATTTACATATCCCGCAGTCAGAAGTTATTTGTTCAGCATTAATCTTAACTTTTAAAATTTACCATTTATGAAAATATTGAACAGATTAATCATTCTTTTCGTAATGGTAGGTGCATTTGCATCATGTAAAAAATTCCTTGATGTAAATGATAATCCGAACGCACCTACAAAACCAACGATCAAAGGATTATTGACGCGTGTAACGCAGAATACTGCATTGAATGTTTTTCGCGTTTCAAATATTACATCGTATTACGTACAATATCTTGCTTCGCCCAATCCTTCATCACCAACAGATGTGTATGAGCCGATCGATGCGAGTGGTACATGGACATCACTATATGATAACATGACCGATTTGTATGACCTGGAAAGATTTGCAGCAGAAGAAGGTGGAACGCAATACCAGGGCGTGGCGAAGATCATGATGGCAATGGATTTGTCACTGGTGCACAGTTTATGGGGAGCAGCTCCATTTACACAGGCATTCGCCGGAGAAAATGTATCACCTGCCTATGATGATGCACAAGCCATTTACGCACGTGCACTACAATTGATCGATGAAGGCATTACACTCGTGCAGGCACCCGGTTCAAAAATTACAATTCCAACCTCTGCCACAGGTAACCCGGATCTTATACACAAGGGAAATTTAGGAGCTTGGGTGAAAACTGCACATGCACTGAAAGCCAGGTTACTCAACATGCTGAGCAAAACGAATCAGTACAATGCAACAAATATTTTTGCAGAACTGGCCTTGGCTTATACTTCCACAGCAGATGATGCATACATCACTACATTCAATGTTCGCAATCCATGGAACCAGGTAGCATTGAACAACGCCAATCTATTGCTCGACGGATGGCTATCTGAATATTGGGTTGATTTAATGGATGGAACCAATGGAATTTTTGATCCTCGCATTCGCAGGATTGCAGATACAACCAAGTTTGGTGATTACCGCGGTACCAGGAATGGAAAGGGAAGAGTAGGTTCCGGAACTGCAAAGGAAGAATCATACATAAGCCAGACAGGCCATTATTCAAGCACTTCTTCTCCGCTCTATATCATTACTTATGAAGAAATGAAATTCATTGAAGCAGAAGCTGCATTCAGAAGTAATAATCTGACACGTGCATACAATGCATACCTGGAAGGCATTCGCGCGAATATGAACAAATTAGGAGTGTCGGCTGCGGATCGAGATGCATATCTGGCTAATCCAACAGTTGCTGTTGGATCAGCAAACATTACGCTTGCATTAATTTTTAAAGAAAAATACAAAGCACTCTTCCTGATGCCCGTTTCCTGGGATGATGCCAGAAGATTTAATTATGGTTATCCAGGATTTCAACTGCCAATGAATGCGGTGCAGCAATCATACATCCGCAGGCTCGTTTATCCAAGTGTAGAGACAAGCCGTAATGGAGCCAATGTACCTTCGGTTGCGAATGTGTTGGAGAGATTGTGGTGGGATCTGTAAGTGGTTGGAAATGTTGGAATGGTTGGAAGAGTTGGAATGGTTGGAAATGTTGGAATGGTTGGAAGAGTTGGAATGGTTGGAATGGTTGGAATGGTTGGAGGTTGTTTAAATTCGAAAATGGCTGATTGTGTTGTTAGAGGTTAGAAGTTAGATGTTAGAGGTTGGGGTCGTTTTAAATTGAGAATGCTTTATATATTTTGAACAACATGGGTTTGCGTAAGCAAACCCTTTTTTTATTTTTCTGAAAGTTTTTTTTCTCGAAATAAAATTCCTTTTGAATAAGGAAACGCTGGTGCTCAAAGCCTATAGTGGATTTCGAACGTTAGCGTACCCAGAGGTCTCGAAGCTGCTCATAGCTCGTAGCAGAATCACTTTCTTTTCGTTCTAAAAAAACTCTTCATCAACTCCCCACATTCCTCCTGCAACACACCATGTATCAATTCTGTTTTTGGATGAAAGGGCCAGTTGCCTGCAGCTATTCTTTTGTAACCGTTCTTTTCATCAGACGCGCCGTATACGATGCGTGAAATTTTACTCCAGTAAAGTGCACCCGCACACATCAGGCATGGCTCGACAGTAATATAGATAACTGCTTCAGGTAAATATTTTGAACCGAGAAAATTAAACGCTGATGTGAGTGCAATTATTTCTGCGTGCGCAGTGGGGTCATTTAATTTTTCAACCTGGTTATAACCTCTGGAAATGATGCGGTCTTTAATGGCAACAACTGCACCGACAGGTACTTCATTTTCATCAAAAGCTTTCCTGGCTTCTTTTAATGCCTGCATCATGAAGTATTCGTCAGTCATTAACTAAAGTTATGTATGATGTATGATATACGATGACAAACCTGTCTCAATATCCATTGTGGCTAGTAAATCATTACAAATAGCTTAAACGCCACTTGAATATTTTAACCTTCCCACTTTATTCTTCACTTGAATCTTGAATATCGATTCTTGAGTCTCGAGTCTTGATATAGTCCTACATTCGGGCAATGATGGACTTGCAGGATAAAATTGAATTGACTGAACTGGCCAACAAACTGTTCATGTACACGGATGCCATGCAATGGGACCGTTTGCTGGATGAAGTTTTTGAAAGAGAGTTATATGTTGATATGAAGAGTACGGGGGGTGATGAACCTTCAAAAATGCCAGCCGTGGCATTGATTGAAAAGTGGAAAGCTGGTTTCGAAGGATTAAATGGAATCCATCACCAGGCAGGTCATTATGTTATTACTATTAAAAGAGACCAGGCAAAAATTTTCGGTTATGCTACAGCTGCACATTATAAATCAGATGCATCCAATGGAACCACCAGGACCTTTTATGGCAGTTATGATTTGCAGGCAGTGCGTAACCCAGCAGGGTGGAGGCTGGTGCAATTCAAGTACAATATGAAATGGGTTGATGGGAATAAGGAATTAAACTGATTATTCTTACCAGAAAAAATTTCGGCAGTGAATTATGAAGCCAGTTTAAAAAAAGCAAAGGAATATTTCAATTCTGGCGCAACTCTTTCTTACGATTTCAGAAAATCGCAATTACAAAAATTAAAGAGCGCGGTTCTTGCGAATGAAAATGAATTGCATGATGCGCTCTATAAGGACTTGCGAAAAACGCCTGAGGAATGCTGGGTTACTGAAACCGGGTTTCTGATCAGCGAAATCAATGCTGCACTTCGTAATCTTTCATCATGGATGCGTCCTGAAAGAGTGCGAACAAACCTGCTGAATTTCCCCTCTCGCAGTTCCATCATGAATGAACCATTGGGAGTTGTGCTGATCATTGGGCCATGGAACTACCCGTTACAATTATTATTTACTCCCCTGGTGGGCGCCATTGCTGCTGGTAATTGTGTTGTACTAAAACCAAGCGAATTTGCAGTTGCCACAGCATCCGTTATGGAAAAAATTATTCGTGATACATTTTCGCCCGAGTATATTCAAATCTTTAATGGTGAAGGAAGTGATGTCGTTCCGTCTTTAATGCAATTCAGGTTTGATCACGTGTTTTATACGGGCAGCACCGCCGTAGGCAAGATTATTTATAAAATGGCTGCTGAGAAACTTGTTCCGGTAACATTGGAACTTGGGGGAAAAAGTCCATGCATTGTTGAAAGCGATGCAGATTTAAAAATTGCAGCACGAAGGATTGCTCTTACAAAATTTTCCAATGCAGGTCAGATGTGCGTTGCACCCGATTATGTTTTAATTCAGGAATCTGTCAAGGATGCCTTTTTACAACATCTGAAAAAGGCAATTACAAGTTTTTATGGTGAGCAGTCGGAAGAAAATTATAATTACGGAAGAATTATCAATAAAAAACAATTTGCGAGGCTAACGAATTATTTAAAAGAAGGTAAACTTCTTTTGGGTGGTAGACATGATGAAAGTTCATTGTTCTTTGAGCCGACGGTAATTGAACTGGATGCAAATAATTTATCAGGCACTATGTTGATGCGTGACGAAATATTTGGACCAGTTCTTCCTGTAATAAGTTTCAATGACCGGTCATCTGCTTTGAAGATCATTAATCTCAATCCGGATCCACTTGCGTTTTATGTTTTTACATCAGGAAGATCCAATGAAGAATTCTGGTTGAATAATGTACGATTTGGTGGTGGTTGCATCAACAATGCTTCATGGCACCTTACCAATCATCAACTTCCATTTGGCGGGCGCGGCGATAGTGGGATGGGGCGATATCATGGAAAATATTCTTTTGAAACATTCAGCCATAAAAAATCCATTCTTAAAACACCCACATGGTTTGATCCTTCTGTAAAATACCCGCCATTTAAAGGCAAACTCAAATTGTTTAAATGGGTAATCAAATAAAAAATGACTCTTAGACAGCAATTTCTTAAACTCGTTTATCCTCTTTTCATGAGGTTTTCAAAAGGCAAGGCTTCTCGCACGAGAAAATTTGAACAGCCATCAGTTTCATTGCCTTCAATCCCCAATGAAATAAAAATTCAATTGCAGGGAGGAGAACAGATCAATCCAAAGACCTATAATAAAAAAGTTTTGATCGTCAATACTGCAAGTGATTGTGGTTTTACACCACAGTATACAGAACTTCAGCTTTTATATGAAAAATTCAAAGACAGGCTTGTCATTATTGCGGTTCCTGCCAATGATTTTCATCAGCAGGAAAAGGGCGACGATGCACAGATTGAACAATTTTGCCGCGTGAATTATGGGGTTACATTTCCCATTTCATTAAAAACTTCAGTTGTGAGGGGCGATGATCAGCATCCACTATATCAATGGCTTACTGACAAGGAGAAGAATGGTTGGTGTAACAAACAACCAACGTGGAATTTTTCCAAATACCTGATGAATGAAAAAGGACAACTAATTAATTACTTTGACCCTGCCGTTTCACCCCTTGACAAAACGATCGTGGATGCCATTACCAGCTAACCAAACTTAACTTTGATTCATGATTACCAAATCTGATATCGAAAACTATTTCACTGCAGAAAAACAGGAAAGCATTTTTTTTATCGTCATTGGTGTTGTTTCCGTGATCGTCTCAGCACTGTTTCATTATGTTTTTGATAGTGATTTTTTTTCGGGGGCAGCAATACCCATTTTCCTGATTGGCCTTATTCAGCTTGTTGTGGGTATTGTAATATTTAATCGCAGTAATGCAGATGCTGTTCGTGTAACAGATTTTGTGGTTTCCAATCCTGATGCCTTAAAGAACGTTGAATTGTTCAGGATGAGAAAAGTCAACCGGTCTTTTGTGTTGTATCGATGGACAGAGATAATTTTATTGATCGTTGCTGTGGTAATTGGTGTATTCGCCTGGAGCCCGACAAATCATTTCTGGCTTGGTGTTGCAACCGGGCTTGCTATTCAATGTC
>CAZCKF010000257.1:0-5457 GCA_964499155.1 uncultured Chitinophagaceae bacterium | reverse complement strand
GTAATTGAAAGAAATGTAAATGGTACAGCATATGCTTCAATCGGAAGTGTAAAGGGTGTCGGGAACAGTACTTCACTGGTACAATATCATTTTACTGATGTTGCACCCGGTGCAGGATTGAACCATTACCGCTTGAAGCAAATTGATGTGGATGGTACAATCAAAATCTCTGAAGTTCGCACCATAGATCCACGCACAAAGAATGAGATCACTTTCTATACAGAGCCTTCATCAGGTAGTATTGTTTTGCAAAAAAATCATGGAAGAGCAGCAAGACTAAGGATCTACAGTGGAGCAGGTCAACTCGTTTATAATGCAGAAATAAGCCAGAACAGAACTGTAATTAATGGATCATCCTGGTCTAAAGGATTGTATACGGCGGTTATAGAGTCTGATGGTTCAAGTGAATCGCGCAAGTTCACCTGGTAATTTGAAGGAATATTATTTTGTAATTGGACCTAACGGAATGAATAGTCCGCGGGTAGGAGTGCCCAATCAAAAATCCAAATCCAAAATCCAAAATCAAAAATAAAAAGGCATTCTTTCGAATGCCTTCCTCAGTCGGTGGAGACGGTCTTAATATTTTTAAGCAGTTAGCTTCTGATTGCGATGCAAAGATGCAGGGAAATAAAAGTGTGCATCCCTTACATTCGATGAACCCAGACTTTTACACGTTGAATAACTAAAACCTCGGAAGAATCTTGGGTGTGTTTGCCATGTAGTGACTATATGCTTCTCCAAATTCATCCAGGAGTTTTTTTTCTTCGAATCGAATTGCATACAGTGTATAGGCTGTAATAATTGAACTGCTTATTAGCCACGTCAGAAAAGGAAATGCAATGAAAAACCCCCATATAAAAATGAAAGTTCCGAGGTAAAGCGGATGTCTTACAAAACGATGCATACCTGTGATCATTAGTTTGTTGCTTTTCTTTCCGATAAACAATGCATCCAGCCCACTTAATTGCCTGAAATATTTGGTAATGCACAGCGCCATGATCGACATCCCTGTCATTGCAACGATGCTCCCTACGATCAGAGTACTAATATGAAGTTTGTAAATCAAAATTGTATTCGTTTCAATTTGAATCCAACATGCAATGCCGAATGATGCAAATGCAAACAATACATAGAAAAGACGATAATACTTTTCTTTAAAAACCTCACCCGAAATTTTTTTTATGCGATCGCTTGCAAAAAGGCTATGAAAAACACAAAACAAAATCCAAACGATTGCTAGAACAATATGATCACGAACCATTTTTCTAAGTTATAATACAATTCATTGACCTCGTTTCCATCCGCTTCCATTCGCTTAATTTCGTGTCCATGCGCGGAACGGAGGACACCTATCGTCACAAAGGATTGAGGAAAAAGCTTGTTGAAGTGGTACGTAACAAGGGAATTACAGACGAACGCGTATTAACAGCCATTGAAAATATTCCCCGGCATTTTTTCCTTGACAGCGCATTCGATGAAGTTGCATATGAGGATAAAGCATTTCCCATAGATGAGGGACAAACTATTTCACAACCTTACACCGTAGCGTACCAGACTCAATTGCTGGAAGTAAAAAATTTTGAAAAAGTGTTGGAAATAGGCACAGGCAGTGCATACCAGGCATGCGTATTGGCTGCATTGGGTGTACAGGTTTTTACAATAGAACGCCAGAAAAAATTATTTGACCTGAATAAAGAATTCACCTACCTGCGCAAATTTGGGAACATCAAATTTTTTTATGGGGATGGATATGAAGGACTGCCAACATTTGCACCCTTCGATAAAATCCTGATCACTGCTGCTGCTCCTGACATTCCTCAAAAACTTATTGCCCAATTAAAACCAGGCGGCATGATGGTACTACCTGTGGGTGTTGGTGTTCAACGAATGATGCGTGTTACAAAACTCCAGAATGGATCAGTCAAAGAAGAAGTGTTCGACCAGTTTTCATTCGTACCGATGCTGGAAGGAAGGAAATGATTTTAGATTTTAGATGTTAGATTTAAGATTTGTTGCAGATCGTAAAATTTCAATTTAATTTTTGACATAACTCATGCAGTTTTTAATGATTAAGCAATTGATACGTTTTGCCAAGCTTTAAAGACCTATCCCACTAAAGGAAATCTGAAATCTAAACTCTGAAATCTAAAATCTAAACTCTAATATTGTAGCATGCGTTTCGTTCCATTCATCCTCACCACCTTCATAACCATCCTGCTCATTTTTGTTCTCGACAGAAAATGGGGTGAAATCCCTCCGCTGGGAAGATTTGTTAGTCCTCAACATGGCTTCTGGCAGAATGCTGATCCTGCAGACGAGGATTTCAATATGGATCTTTCATTTCCGCAGTTGAAAGGAAAGGTGAACGTATATTTTGACGAAAGGCTTGTACCGCATGTGTTTGCAGAAAACGATGAGGATATGTATTTCGTGCAGGGATACCTGCATGCGAAATTCAGGTTGTGGCAAATGGAATTCCAGACCATAGCAGCAGAGGGTAGAGTGAGTGAAGTGTTGGGTGATGACCCTCGTTTCATTCGTTTCGACCGGGAACAAAGAAGGATGGGTATGACATTCGCAGCAGAAAATGCATTGAAAGAAATTGAAAAAGATCCAATATCAAAAATTGGTTGTGATGCTTATACTGCAGGCGTGAATGCTTATATCAATTCATTGACTGAAAGTAAATTGCCCATTGAATACAAATTGCTCGATTATAAACCTGAATTGTGGAGTAACTACAGGATCGCACTTTTTCTAAAACAAATGAGCAAGACACTTGCTGGTTGGGACAATGATCTTGAAAATACAAATGCTGCAAGTTATTTAGGAGCTGAAGAAATTATGCGCCTCGATCCACAGGTTAATGATTCATTGGTGCCGATCATTCCAAAAGGAACAGCATTTTCACAGGGATTTATTCCTAAAAAACCCGTTAATGCCGATTCGGTTTACTTACAAATAAAGGATTCTCTTGCTGTTCAATCAATTTCGAAACCTGATCCTTTGAACGGAAGTAATAACTGGGCTGTTGCCGGATCAAAAACAAAAAGCGGTTCTCCCATCCTTGCCAATGACCCACACCTTGAACTTTCATTTCCATCAATCTGGTATGAAATGCAATTAAACAGTCCAACAGTAAATGCCTATGGAGCGACATTCCCTGGTTCTCCAAATGTTATCATCGGTTACAATGACAGCATCGCATTTGGATTTACCAATGCACAGCGTGATGTAAAAGATTATTATGAAATAACATTTAAGGACGATACAAGAAAGGAGTATTTATTTAATGGGGAATGGAGAAAAGTTCAATTCAGAATTGAACAGATCCGTATCCGCGGAGGTTCAACATTGTTTGATACGGTTGCGTATACACATTTTGGTCCTGTGATGTATGACCGCACATTTACCAATGAAGAAATGGGTAATCGTGCTATTGCGGTAAGATGGGTAGCACATGAACCATCCAATGAAGGATTGATGTGGTTTAAATTAAATCGTGCAGGATCTTATGATGATTATTACAATGCGATCAAAGATTTTACTTGTCCTGGTCAGAATATGGTTTTCGCAAGCAGGAACGGCACCATTGCAATTTGGCAACAGGCTAAATTCCCCGCACGCTGGGATGGTCAGGGTTTGTTTTTAATGCCGGGTAATGACACCACTTACATGTGGCAATCATTCATTCCACAGGAAGATAATCCGCATGTGATCAATCCAGCATCAGGATATATTCAAAGTGCCAATCAAAGACCTGTCGATTCTACCTATCCATATTTTATTCCAGGAAATTATATTACTGCAAGGGGAGTGGCCATTGATCGCAGGCTATCTGAAATGCAACAGATCACGCCTCAGGATATGATGCTGTTGCAGAATGATACTTACAGTGAATTTGCGGCTGACGCAAAACCACTTTTATTAAAGAATGTTGACGAGAGCCTGCTTAACAGTGATGCACGCAAATACCTCGAGCATTTCCGTCAATGGGATCTTATCGCAGATCACGACGCAAAAGGAGCTACCGTTTTCCAGCTCTGGTATGACAGTCTTGAAACCGCAGTGTGGGCTGATGAAATGGAACAGGTAAAAGGATCGCGCATTATGCCTGATGAACAAACCTTACTTGAAGCTCTTCTGCGCGACAGTGCATATAAATACATCGACAACATCCGAACGAATGGAGTGGAGTCAATAAAAGATATTGTAACAAACGCATTACTCAATGCGTCAAAACAATTGGCGAAAGAAGAAGCTGCAGGACAGTTGGATTGGACCAAACATAAAAACCCAACGATCTATCATTTACTTAAAACGATTAAACCATTTTCAAGAAAAATAAATGCACCAGGATGGAGCAATACGATCAATGCAACAACGCATAGTCATGGTCCAAGCTGGAGAATGATCGTTCACATGACCGGACCGATTGAAGCTTATGGTGTATACCCAGGTGGACAAAGCGGAAATCCGGGTAGCAGATTTTATGAATCATTTGTAAGTACATGGGAGCAGGGTAAATATTTTCCTTTGTGGATGATGAGGGCCGATGAGGCAATGGATCAAAGGGTGAAGTGGAAAACCACGTTCACAAAGTGAAAAGGTCCAGGGCCTGTAAACAAGGGCCACGAAAGGATTGAGTATTAAGTCAAGGCTTCAGGTAATTTGAAGAAAATGATTGCTAAAATTCACATAAATCCTCTTTTCGTTTCAAATACCTTTCATTGTACTTCGTATTTTGTTGCATTGAACAAATTCCCATGTTCGCGGATTAACGAGAAACCAGAAACCTGCCTGCCGTCAGGCAGGCAAGAAACCAGAAACTAAAAAAATGAGATTCATAGCTGCGTTTTTACTGACTGCTCTTTTGTGTTTCCTTGCAGGAGTATTTCTTCAATGGTGGGGTATTGCCATTGCCGCTTTTATCGTTGCCATTGCAATTCACCAGCGCGCATGGAAAGCATATTTATCTGCCTTCTTAGCTGTGTTTGTTGTGTGGGCTTTGATTGCTTGGTGGAGGGATTCAGCTAATGAAGGGTTATTATCAAAACAGGTTGCTGAATTGTTTTCACTGGGCAGTTCAATCCTGCTCATAATTGTTTCTTCTGTTATTGGAGCTCTCGTTGCAGGCTTTGCAGCAATGAGCGGAAGTTACCTGCGCGGACTTGTATTGAGAAAATGAGCTAACTTATAATAATGCATTTTTATTTCCTGCGTCTATACCCGAACTGAGGCCTATGAAAATATTCCTGACCATTTTATTTTTTACACTCTTTTCAACTTCAGGCATTGCAGGAAGGATAAGCGGGACAGTAAAAGATTCATCTGGTAAAATCATTCCTTACGCATCGATTCAGATCAAGGGCACATCCGGTGGTACATCTACTAATTCCGAGGGAAAATATATTTTGGTTCTTCCACAAGGTACATACACGATTATCTGTCAGCACG
>CAZCKF010000256.1:0-5462 GCA_964499155.1 uncultured Chitinophagaceae bacterium | reverse complement strand
ATTTCCATCAGGAATTCCGGTGGAAGCGTACTTTTTTCTTCATCTTCCAGTAAACCTTTCTCATTCAATACATATTTGATCGTTTCATCTGCATTCATCAGGGTTTTGTATGCCTTATTCAACATGGCAGATTTATCCAGAGAGGCGGCCTTTTCTGAAGGCATAGCATTGGCGAAATAGTCGGGATGCAACTGCCTGCTGAGTTCAAAAAACCTTTTGGAAAGTTCTTTTTTGTCTACAACCAACCTTGGGGAAATGTTGAATAGTTCGAAATATTTCACGACACGAAGCTATGGTTAGATGTGAAAAGTGAAAGGTGAAAAGTGAAAGCCCCCACACTACCGGCAGTATCTTCTATGGAAAATTGACTTTTCACCTTTCACTTTTCACCATAACTGGTTCTTATAGAAATACTGTCTTTAGCCTTAAAGGGTCTCTTATGGTCACTGGGTTCATCTCGCCCATATTTTCTGATATTTACGGTTACATTTCAACCATCGCAGTTTACAAATAAAAGATATGCATGACTGACGCAGCACTGCTGGAAAGTTTTCGCACCGGGAATGACATGGATGAGGCGATCCGTACGCTATACCGGCTGTATTTCGACAGTCTCAGTGGGTATGTCATTCACAACAATGGCTCTATGCAGGATGCGGAGGACGTATTCCAGGAAGTGCTTGTCAGTTTTATAGATATAGTGAAAAAAGGAAGGTTCCGAGGTGAATCATCTGTAAAAACCTTTCTTTTTTCATTAAATCGTTTCACCTGGCTCAATGAATTGAAAAAAAGGGGCAGGTCATTGAAACGGGAAGAAAAATACAGCCTGGCAGAAGGCAATACAGAAATGGATGTAAGTGAATTTATTGCTGAACGGGAGACAAAGGACCAATTAATGAAGGCCGTTGCTAAACTTGGAGACATCTGCCAGAAGATCCTGGTAATGTTTTATTTTGAAAACATGTCCATGCGTGAAATGCTGGGTGTGTTGAATTATGAAAATGAACAGGTGATCCGGAATAAAAAATCCAAATGCCTGAAAGAACTTTCCACCATTATAACTGCCAATCCAAACATGGCAGCGCAGTTAAAAATTTTGCTGCATGAATAATTCTACCCAGGATACAGAATGGATCATACGGTACATCGATAATGAGCTCGCCGCAGAGGAAAAAATTGCAGTTGAAAACCGTTTGCAAACTGATGAACAGTTTAAAACTGAATTCAATAATTTATTGTCAGCACGTGAAGCGATTAAATTATTTGGGTTAAAAAATCAGGTTGCCAGCATTCGGTCTTCCATGAACGCAGACAAAAAGGGGCGTGTGAAAAAAATGACTGTGGGTCGCATGATCAGGATTTCGGTTGGTGTGGCCGCTGCTGTAATCTTCACCTTTGTTGCCATCGAAGGATATTTTTTCTACAAACTTTCTCCCGAAAGCCTGTATAACGAGCAATATGCGCGATACGAATTATCAAACGTAAGGAGCGTCACCCTACGGAGTGACCTGGAACAGGCATATGCCGACAGGAATTTTTCTGGTGTAACACAAATGCACCGGGAAAAAAGGAATTTTTCAGATCAGGAGAGGCTTTTGATCGGCATTTCTTATATGGAACAAAATAATCCCGGGAAAGCCATAGAATTATTTCGTCAGATCACGCAAAACAAGGCCTTGTTTGCAGAACCACTATTTGAAGATGCTGAATATTATCTCGCCCTGGCCTATTTAAAAAACAGGGATTTTGATCTAGCCATTCCACTCATGAATAAAATACACGCGGATACGGATCATCCCTACAACGAAAAATTTACAAAGCGTTTTATCCGCCGCGTAAAGTTGCTGAAATGGAGATAGGGTTCCATTTTCCCTCTTTCTCTTTCTCCTTCTCTTTCTCATCTCAGGTTACATTTCAACCCCTTGCGGTTACAAATGTGTATACACAAACCTTAATAATAACACATGAAACCAAACTTTCTTAAACCGGTGATTGCTTTTGCAATCGTAGTTTTTATATCAAGTTGCTCAAAAGAAGAAATTGTTTCGCCACAGGCAGGGAATAACAACAGTGATTCAAATGTAGATATCGTAAATCTTCCTCCAGCATCTTCAACAGGGGTTGTTGCCGGGAAAATTACAACCACGAGTAAATACGAATTGAAGTTGTATAACCTTGATCATACCCTTACCAATTTCAATGTTGATCTGCGCACGGGATATTTCTATTTTAAAGATGTGTTGCCCGGAGTTTACACACTCTTAATACATCCATTGGATCCAGGCAACAAGGATCGTGAGATTCTTAAAATTTCTGTAGTAAAAGGACAAATAACTAATATCGGCGAGATTTTTTTGTAAAAAGGCGATAGCTGAAATAAGTAAAGATTAAAATAATTGAAGCAACAGCGGCAAGCCATAACCATGTTCTTTCATTTTTTGGCTGATAGTTGCCTATGAAAACTATATGCGCCCAATGCGCTGGTGTTTTAAAAGATGGTTGTATTTCACCTGATGCTAATAAATCAAGCTTTGCTTTTTGTAATGCAATATCTTTTGGAACACCTTTTTTCAGATAACGATGCAATTGCCGCGTGATGAACGCAGTAGTTGCATCTTCTGCTTTCCAGAGTGTCGTAATAATATTGGGGCAACCTGCATAAGCGAATGCGCGGCTAAGGCTCATCAATCCTTCCCCTTTTACAAGCTGACCAGTACCTGTTTCACATGCACTTAAAACGACAAGGTTTGTTTTGGGTAATTGCATTGTGGATACTTCGCTCGCATATAGCCTGTATGAACTATCATTGGATGATGCAGGATAAAAAGCGATATAAGACTGTTGGGGATCTGGACTTACAACAGCATGAGTTGCGAGATGCAACACTTCACTCTCATCAGCCTCCTTTAAAAAAGCAAGCTTGCTCGCTTGTTCATCGAACAATTTGGATCCATCAAGTTCTTCTATTTCCTGTCTCGAATGCTCCAATTTGGAAAATGCAGTTTCATCTTTTCCTTTGAATGCAGTTTTTGTAAACGGAGCAAATGAAAGTATAGCCTGGTTCTTTTTCTTTTTATCATTTCGCAACAACCGGGTTGATCCCTGGTAAGTAATGGAAAATTTTTCAACAAGGTATTTTCCATCTTTATTTTTCAAAGCTTCAAAAGGAACATAATTCAATTCATCATCAGGTATTAAAATCATTCTTGAAAAAGAACCCAATTTTTTTTCAAAGGCGGAGAACATGGTATTGTATAAATAATGTGCATGTCCCTCCAGATGATGTGTTATTGATCGGGAAAGATCTTTTACGAATGAATCAGTTTGAACATAAAAATTCTGTGTAATAGCTGATTTATGATATTTAAATTCATTTGCGGTAATAAAAAATGCAATAACGGAATTCTCTGACAAATGAAAAGAAAACAATACCGTTTCATCATCAAGCATTTCCTGGATCTCTTTTACTGCTGGAACAGGCCTTGTTGCATTTGAAGGTGTTTTCTGTTGCAATCGCATGAGGTCTATTTCCATATCTCTTATCTGGGATTGGATTTCAGTGAGTAAAGATGAATCAGAGGTTTGAGCTGCTTTGATAGAAAGCCTTGTAATGGAAGCTTTCAGTGCCCTGATGTTTTCCATCCCCGGTGTGGTAACTATATTATCATTTATACTTGATGTAAGCACGGATGCTTTGTTTCCCTGGTCGAAAATGTATGCTTTTTCCAGGTAATGCTGGTCCTTCGTCAGTTCATATAAACGCAAACCAAGGTCAATGGGTTCATGATGAACTGTGTATTTAAATCGATTCAAAAAAAGTCTGGCCTCATCAGATTCATAAGTTCTCTCCACATAATCTGCAAGCTGGTAGGCAGAGGTATATGCATCCATTGCTAATTTTAAATTTTCCGGTTTATTACTTTGGCTAAGCAATGCACCTTTTGACGCCAGCGTACTGAATAAATTGATATAGGAAAAAACACCTGAATAAGTGGTTGGGTTGTCCGTGATTTTTTTTCCTTCGTAGGAAGGATAAAAATGTTGAATGGCCCGTTGGTAATAATTTAATGCTGATGTAGTGTCAGACATTTCAGCAGACAGATCGCCCTGGTGTTTCAAAGTAAGGCCATAAGAAACATTTTTCTGATTTCCTGTTTCATGTTGAACGTGTGTGGCCATGTCCAAATAGCGCATGGCATTGTCAAATTCGCGGATGTTTATATAAGCAAGCGCAATGTCATTGTAAAGTTTAATATTCCGCTTGCCTTCATACTTAACCTGCAGGAAATAATCAAGAGATTTTTTTATTGCACCCAGGTTCAGATTGATTATTCCAATATTATGCAGGATCTCATTGGTGTTTCTTTTATAAGGGAGTATTTCATTATAAATAGTAATCGCTTCATCAAACTCTTCGAGTTTTGTTAACACGGACGCCTGGTTGATTTTATAATTTACAATCAGATCGTTGTAGTATGCGATGGAAGGGTCAAGCGCGTCGATTGCTTTTTGAAAATACAATCTTGCATTTCGATAATTACCCATTTCATAATACACAACACCAAGCGTATTATACAGTCGCTCACTTTCTTTCAGGTCATGCCCGTATTGAAGAACTATTTTTTCTGCATTACGGAAATAATGAAGAGCAGAATCGAACCTGTTTTCTTCCAGGTAAATACTACCTGTATATAAAAGAGGATAAAATAAAAAAGAATCAGGGATCGGGAAGTGATTGAATATTGAAATGGCTTTATTGTAAGATGACAGTGCTTTTTGTCTTTCTTCAAAAAAATGTTGAAGCACACCGATTTTATAATGAATATGAAATGACAGTGAATCAAGTCCTGCTTCATTGAAATGCCTGTCTGTAGTTATGCTTACAAATTTTTCCAGTGCCCGCCTGTTTAATGCATCTTCCTCTTCTTCTGGAACTCCCCTGGCTGCAGCCATTTCTGCATCGTTGTACAATTGGTTTGCCTCATTGTACTGTTGTAATAAAGCAGATCTATTGGCAGGTGATTGCTGGCTAAAGCAGAGCACTACAATCAATATTATGATGACAGACGCAAAAAATTTCATTATTGGGGTATGATCGCGGAGGTCAATTTAATTAATGTCCAATAAACCATATCTAATGTTCCAAATAACCAATATCCAATATCCAATGCTTAGTTGAAATGACCGAAGGAATTGATCGCATCATTTATTATTCAAACTTCTGTTGTACAAATTTGATCGAACCGAATATAATTGATCAGGTTTAATCGAAGTGAAGACACATCACTTTCACGTCAACATTACTGTCCGACGATGATCACGCAGGGAGGTCTTGGTTTTGCAGCTTTTTGCGTACGGGCAGAAGTAACCGGAACTTCAAGTGGATTCGTAGGGTTTGCTTTCAGGAAAACACCGGCAGTCTGTCTGTCTTCCAGTTCCTGCAAGAGATCATCAGGAATATC
>CAZCKF010000255.1:1624-5465 GCA_964499155.1 uncultured Chitinophagaceae bacterium | reverse complement strand
AGGAAATTTTTTACTATTACGGAAATATTTTAGCTTTTGAACCTTGGTTTAATTTACCGGATTAATTATTCAATGCATATGAGACTTCTGTTCCTGTTCGTAATAGTAACTGCTTTTTATTCTGTTCATGCACAAAGAAGAGCTGCCTCACCCGCGCAGTCAGTTTCAAATTCAGATTCTGCATTTTTATCTAAAGTAAAATACCGCCTTGTCGGACCCTGGAGAGGCGGGCGAAGTGCTGCAGTGGCTGGAAGCTATAAGAACAAAAATGTTTTTTATTTCGGAGCCACGGGCGGTGGTGTATGGAAAACAACTGATGGAGGAAATAACTGGAGAAATATTTCTGATAAATTTTTTGGAGGCACCATTGGTGCTGTTGCAGTTGCTCCCAGTGATGAAGCCGTGATATATGTTGGTGAGGGAGAGAATACAATGCGCGGAAATGTAAGCGAGGGATTGGGAGGAATGTGGCGCAGTGAAGATGGCGGGCGAAGCTGGCAAAATATTGGGTTGCGTGATGGCCGTCATATTATTCGCATTGTGGTTCATCCGCGAAATCCCGATATTGTTTGGGCAGCAGTCATGGGACATTTATTCGGACCCAATGAAATGCGCGGTGTTTATAAAACAACTGATGGTGGTAAAAACTGGAAAAGGGTTTTATATGTAAATGATCAAACAGGTGCTTCTGATCTTGTGATGGAACCTGGTAATCCATCTGTTTTCTATGCAGGCACGTGGCGACTGATTCGCACACCTTATAGTCTCGAAAGTGGTGGCGCAGGCAGTGGTTTATGGAAAAGCATTGATGGAGGTGAAACATGGAAAAATATTTCAACAGCGAAAGGTTTACCAAGAGGTACCTGGGGTATCGTTGGTGTAGCTGTTTCACAATCCAATCCTGATCGCGTTTATACAATTCTTGAAAATGCGAATGGTGGCATGTATTCTTCAAATGATGCAGGGGAAACATGGACACTTACAAGCAACGACAATAACATCCGTCAACGCGCATGGTATTACACTAAAGTTTTTGTTGATCCGAAAAATGAAAATTTGGTGTATGCGCCCAATGTTGGCTTCATGAGAAGCCGCGATGGAGGACGAACATTTCAATCTGTCCGCACACCACATTCTGATCACCACGATTTGTGGATCGATCCGGAAGATGCCAATCGCATGATCGTGGCTGATGATGGCGGCGCACAGGTGAGTTTCGATGGAGGTGAAAACTGGAGTACATACATGAATCAGCCCACTGCGCAGTTTTATCGTGTCTCAACAGATAATTCATTTCCTTATCGCATACTTGGCGCGCAACAGGATAATTCAACGATACGAATCAGAAGCAGGACTTATGGCGCTGCTGTAACTGATCGCGATTGGGAAACAACTGCTGGAAGTGAGAGTGGTTATGTTGTTGCCGACCCACTTAATCCAGACATTGTCTATGGTGGCAATTATGGTGGTTATCTTGAACGTCGTGATCACCGCACCAATGAACAAAGAACAGTTTCTGTTTGGCCCGACAATCCAATGGGTGCAGGTGCCGACGTGTTGAGATATCGTTTTCAGTGGAACTTTCCGATTTTTTTCTCACCTCACAACCCAAAAAGGTTGTATGCTGCAGGCAATCATTTATTCTATACAGAAAATGAGGGTCAAACATGGAATGAAATTTCTCCTGATCTCACTACAAATGATAAAGCACGACAGGCTTCAAGTGGTGGACCCATTACAAAGGACAATACATCTGTTGAATACTATTGTACAATTTTCACTGCAATGGAATCTCCATTGGAAAAAGACCTGTTGTGGACCGGCAGCGATGATGGTTTGTTGCATGTTAGTAGAGATGGCGGAAAAAACTGGGAGAATGTAACGCCGGCAGGAATACCAAAATGGATGATGTGGAATTGTTTGGAAGCAGATCCATTCAAGAAAGGTGCAGCATACGCAATTGGCACACGTTATAAAAGTGATGACTACGCACCGTATATCTACAAGACAGAAGATTATGGTAAATCATGGAAGAAAATAACGAATGGCATCAACAACATGCATTTTACACGTGCTATGCGCGCTGACCAAAGGAGGCCAGGTTTATTGTATGCCGGAACCGAATTTGGCATGTACATAAGTTATGATGATGGTGCAAACTGGAAAAGTTTTCAATTGAATTTGCCAGTAGTACCGATCACAGATCTTACTATTAAAAACAATGACCTGGTAATTGCAACACAGGGCAGAGCGTTTTGGGTGATCGATGATCTTTCAATAGTACAGCAATTTTCAAATTCAGCTTTACCAACGATGCAGGTGTTCAAAACAAGTGATGCCTATCGCATGCAGGGAGGGGGTGGAGGAAATTTTGGTGGGACCTTACGAAATGTTGGGATGAATCCAGCGAATGGTGCTGTTATTAATTACTGGCTGGGTGATGTATCTGATTCTCCTCGCGTTTCAATCACCGTGATGGATAGGGACAGAAAAACGATTCGAACTTTTTCTACCACTGCACGTGAGGCACGTGATAAGATCGAGGTGAACAAAGGTATGAATCAGTTTGTGTGGGATATGAATTATCCTGAGGGTGAAAGAATAGACGGGATGATATTGTGGAATGGAATTCCGGGAACAACCAAGGCCATTCCAGGACAATACATAGCAAAGATCAAATCAGGAAACGATTCTGCAGAGACAACATTTAATGTATTGCCTGATCCAAATTACAAGATCACCCAGGCTGAATACGAAGCACAGTTCAATTTTCTTTCAGAGGTAAAAAACAAATTCAACGAAGTGCAAAAAGCAATTCGTGACATTCGAACGTTGAGGACGCAGATCAATGATTTTAATTCACGGAACAAGAATATGCCAAAAGATGTAAAACAATTTGCCGATTCAATTACCAGGCAGATGACATCCATTGAAGAAACACTTTAACAGACAAAGTCAAGAAGAGGACAGGATGTGTTGAATTACCCGATTCGCATCAATGATAAATTATCCGGCGTGTATGATGCAGCAGCAAGTGGTGTAGCTGCGCCGAGTAAACAGGTGCGGGATGTTTTTAATGCATTGAGCCGCGAAGCAGATGTGCAGTTGGAAAAATTGAAGAAGATCAAGCAGGATGATATTCCGAAATTGAATGCATTGATACGAGAAAAAACTTTGCCGATAATTGGGACAGAAATCCCTTAGATGAATTATAAGATCATCACTTCTATAAAAACATTTTGTTGGAGATTTCACTTCTCGCCTTTCACTTTTCACCATTTTTTTTAGTGTGAAAGGTGAAAGGTCAAAGGTGAAATGCTCTTTGTAACCTTGTTTTTCGAAAATTCATTTCATAAAACGTTGATTTTCTGCCCTTACCAGGTTTTCCTGTCTTCGTTTTTTTTCGTACTTTTTCGCACTTAACTGCCGCTATGAGACTTCTCCTGGTTCTCCTGCTTTTCACTTATGGAAATTCTATTGCCCAAACTTGGAAATGGGCGAAGGTTGCTGGCGCATCAAAAAATGATGTAACGACGGATGTTGCCCCCGACGATTTCGATAACTTTTATTCTGTTGGGAATTACGTGGATTCAGCAATTTTTGAATCCAACGTTTTAATTACACCAGGGGCAAACAGTTTTTTCGTTAAGTATGATCCTGATGGAAATATCAAATGGTTGTTTTCATTTCCAGGAGGATTGAAAAAAGTTACAATAGATCCGAATAATTCCAACAACATCATTGCTGCAGGAACTTTTTCCGGAACAATTACCGTTGGTTCTTCAACACTTGTTTCAAATGGTTCAACTGATTGTTACGCTGTTAAAATTGACAGTTCTGG
>CAZCKF010000255.1:230-1614 GCA_964499155.1 uncultured Chitinophagaceae bacterium | reverse complement strand
CAACAAGCTGGGGTGGCGCAGATCGTGATAGCATTTATGATCTGGAATACCAGTTGACCGGAAATTTTATAGTTACAGGAACATTTCACTCAGCAACTGTTTTTTTCAAAGATGGTTTATCTGTTAACCAGGTTTATGATACTGTACAAACCAACCAACAGCTCGCGGCTAATCTTTATGCTGCTTATTTTAAAAATACAGATGGGAAAGCTATCAAGGCTTTTGCGAACAGTGTGGGCACAACCGGATCACAATTTGACAAATTGAATCTGCGATTTGATGCAGATATGCGTGGAAATTTTGGTCTAACTGCACATAAGGGTCCTTATTACGGAACATCTGATGTAGGTTCTATCATCATTGGCGGCACTAATTATCCTTATGTGCATGTAGTTTCAAGACTTGACAGCAACTTACAATTTCAACAAATGTTGTCAGGGCTGCAAAGGAAGTTAGATAATTACTATCTGGAAAGGCCTCAGTTTGGATTCAGTCACCTGGATAAAAACAGTGTATTCTTTATTGATGAGTCCTGGTGGGTCACAAAATTAAATCCTCCATTTGCAGGCCCTGAACACAGCGAAGTGTTGAGTGGTATTAACCTTATAAATGGTGTTTCTTATTCCCGCATTATTGGATCCTGCACTAGCTGTGATCTGCCACCCGGGTTAATGCCTATCGGAATTTACAACGGCGATCAGTTATATAGGGGATTTAACAACCAACAACTTAATTATAGTATTCGTCCATATGGCGTATTTAATCCGCCATGGTCAAAAAGTCATTCTCGAAATTTCGAAGCAAACACACAATTACTGAACAGGCTTGGAAATAAAATATACATCGGCGGTTTGTATAAAGGCGGTACGAATTCATTAGATAATCATACACTCATTGGTCTCGGCCGTGAAGATGGATACAATGCTGTACTTGAAATTCCTGCGCAGGCCTTGAAAGCTTACGCTGGTGAGGACAGAACAAATTGTAATGGAAATGGAATTTTTATTGGAGGCACGCCTACTGCAGTCGGTGGTGCAGCATTGCCTTATTCATATAATTGGCAACCAGCAACTGGATTGAACAATCCCAACTCGCCTTATCCTTTTGCCAATCCTGCTGCAACAACACAATATATTTTAACTGTAACGGATGGAAATGGAAATACAGCAAAGGATACAGTGATCGTGTACAATGGACCGCCGCCTTCAACCATTTCTCCATCCAATGACACAACTATCTGTTCGAATCAAAATGTAAGATTTACTGCAAGTTTTGGAAAGTCATATCGCTGGAGCAATGGAGCTACCACACGAAGCATTACAGTTAATACCGCTGGCAGTTATTATGTAACTATTTATAATGACTGTGGCGATTCAGTCCAATA
>CAZCKF010000255.1:0-220 GCA_964499155.1 uncultured Chitinophagaceae bacterium | reverse complement strand
TAATCAGGTCCCTCCTTCAACAATTACAGGTAATAATATTTTCTGTCTAGGTGATTCTTCTGAATTATCTGCCCCTGTGGGTCCATATACATATTTATGGAGTACTGGTGAAACCACCCGGCAGATCACAGTCAGTTCGACACTTTCATTCCTGCACGTAACGGTGTCTGATGGTACCTGCAGTAATCGTTCGAATTCTATTTCAGTACTTGAAGTGAAT
>CAZCKF010000254.1:0-5481 GCA_964499155.1 uncultured Chitinophagaceae bacterium | reverse complement strand
CAAAAAACTTGCGAGCAAAAAGCCGGTTTTATATAAGTAGCTATTCTTCATATTATTCATTGTCGGTTGAGGATAAACAATGACACATTTGATTATTCTCATGTCATTGGTTTGGAGAACAAAACAAATACGCAGACCGTGAAGAAACGGCTAATTCACCTTAATTAAGATAAATGAAAATAAATGTCTGATAGATGGTAAGCTGCATGAGCAAATGATAGCATATCAAGGGACAGACGGGTTGGACTACTCTGCTTGTCGTTTTATCTTACCGTCATATTTGCACATGATGAAAACATCTGCACGCGCAGCAACAGTATTTATATTTCTCTTCTTTTTATTTTTTAATGGTGTACAAGTGTACCTCATCTCTCAACGTATTGCTGGTACCAAAGCGAAATTCAATACTGCATGCACCAACGCATTGCTTACATCCCTGCTTCAATACAACAGGCATAAAGGAATTGACACTGTTCCAAGGCCAAGACAGGCGTTCATGGCCTATTCAATGAGTGAGATAACATTAAATCGGAGGGATTCGCATAATGTTGAATTGCTAGCACCTTTATCCACGCTTCGTGTTGACTCAATGCCAACGGGTGCGGTTGACGCATTCAGCAACAGACCGAGAAACACTTCCATCGACCTGGGTTTCCTCGACAGTATTTACACGATCGCACTTGATACAAGTAATGTTCATTCGAAATACCGCATTGATACGTTTGGAATAAATTTGAGAGGGCCCAATGCAAGGCGAGACCTGCCACAGATGATCGAAAATGGATGGGCGAGAAAGAGGGTGAGAGGCGAATATTCCTATTCCACCAATCCACAGCGTTTTTTTAATAATCCGAATTATTTGGTATTTGCTGAACACCGCTATGATATAAACTTTTTTATAAAAGATCTTTTGTGGCCAATGCTGGGATTCTTTTTCATCCTGCTCATCAGCAACACAGCACTTGTTTTTGTATACCGAACGATCAGGAGACAAAAAAGAATCAATGAACTAAAAACAGATTTCATCAATAATATCACGCATGAAATGAAAACGCCGATCACGATTGCATCGGCGGGACTTGAAGCGCTGGAACATCATGTTACGCCGACAGAGCGCACCAATTTTTACCTGAATACAAGCAAGAAGCAAATGCGATTGCTCAATGATTTCGTGGAAAGGATCCTCGATGCAGCAGTACAGGATGTTCCGGATTTTACACTGAAAAAAGAAAGGATTGATCTGCGAAGCCTTTTCGAGGAACTGGTACAAAGTCATACAGTAGTGCAGGAAAAACCAACAAGGATCCAATTAACCGGGGCAGGTCCTGTATTTATCAATGGTGATCGTCTTCACCTTGAAACAGCTTTTCATAACATTATAGATAATGCGATTAAGTATTCCAACGGAGCTGTCGAAGTTCATATCGATATTGTTGAAAACAATCGTGAGGCCACAATAAAGATCAGTGACAACGGAAAGGGGATTCCACCGCAATACATTAATAATATTTTTGAAAAATTTTTCCGCGTTCCGCAGGGAGATACGCAATCTATAAAAGGATTTGGGCTGGGATTATACTATGTCAACAATATTGTCAAAAAACATTCGGGCAATATCAACGTGCAGTCGAAACTGGAATCAGGAACTGAATTTATCATAACGCTACCAAAATACCAATGATACCGATCTTATTGATAGAAGACCAGGTGGAGCTTTGCAAGATCTTAAAGGATACGTTGGCCCTGTATGGCTTTGAGGTAACGTATGCGCATAATGGTAATGATGGCTTCAAAGAATTCACATCATTGAATCCGAAACTAGTCATCATTGACATCATGATGCCGGGCAGCGACGGCTACAGTGCAGTAAAAAAGATCAGGGCTGTGAACAAGGAAGTGCCTATTATCATGCTGACTGCGAAACCACTGACAGAAGATCTTGTAAAAGCATTCGATCTTGGCTGCAATGATTTTATCCGCAAACCTTTCGTGATGGAAGAATTGATCGCGAGGATCAGGTCATTTGCCAAAGTTTCCGGCAATACAACCCAGGATGCACACAATATTTACAAATTGGGCAGCTTTAGCTTTAATGCATCCACTCATGAATTGGTAAATGGATCAAATCGTTTTCAACTTTCATATAAGGAAGTAGAATTGTTGAAAAGACTGTGTGAATCCAAATCAACCGTGGTTGACCGCCAGGTGTTGTTGACAGAATTATGGGGCAGCGACAGTGTGTTCAACAGCAAAACCATGAATGTTTATATCAACAGGTTGCGGAATTATTTGGAGAGTGATAAGTCAGTGGAGATATTGACGATCAGGGGATATGGATATAAACTCATCGAAAGGAATCATTGAGCAATTTAAGATTTAAGATTTTAGATTTAAGATTTCTTTACGAGTATCGAAGTCGTTAATACAATGGTTATAAATTAATGATTTTTCAAACCAGCAGGAAAATCTGAAATCTAAAATCTGAAATCTAAAATTCCGCACCACGAATTATCTGTAAAACAAAAAAGCTGCTTCGCAGCAGCTTTTAGATAAATAAGCTATTATTAATTTACTTTTCTCTGTCCTGCGTTCTTTGCTTTTTCCTCATAATAAGCATGAAGAGATTTTAGTTGATCATCTGTCAGGGGAATTTCCTTCCATCTTTTTTCTTTGGTTGCTTTTAATTCTGCAAGTTTAGCACTTCTGTCTGCATCATTAAGACCATGTAATGCAGTAACTGACTCCTGGCGGATTTCAAAATTGATTTCGATAATCCTGTGTACCTGCGCAACTGTCAACCCGGTTTTTTCAACCATTTCTGTCGTAAATTTTTCCTTTGATTGCTGCACCATTTTTGCCATTTCTTCTGCTGATGGCGGCGCCGGAGGTGTCTGTGCTTTAACAGCCGGACCGCTGCTACTACCTTGCGCATTCGAGGTAGCTGAGAATAATACACTCAGGATCAAGCTCAGAAATAAAATCTTTCTCATAAATTATAATTTAGTTGAGGTTTGAAATTATTTCAATTAAATATTAATGAAGATTAATTAATATAAACTGTGATGAGCGGCGGGGGGTAAAGACTCAAGACTCAAGATTCGAGATTCAAGATTCAAGTAAAGTATGAAAGTTTTGAAGTTTAGAAATAAGGAAGAAAGTAATGGTTCAAGCCGTGGCCGTTATCCATGGATCATAATAAAATAATCAATATGCAAGTAACTCCATAGCGAAGATGTTGGAAAAGTAAGCGCATCAGGTTAGGGTAAGATGGATGAACGGTTTTAGGTTCCGAGACAGTTGCCGGAAATTTGAAACTACAAATCAACAAAATGAAAAAGCTCCTTTTTCTGCCTTTAGCAATCGCGTTGGTTGGGCTAATCTCGTGTGGGTCGGATGAGGTACCAGTCGACGTTACACCGTTGGCAATTGGTTCAAAACTTCCAAATCCTCAGATAAAAATGAAGGACATAGGTGGGAACGAAGTTTCCTTGAAAGATGCTTTTAAAGAGAATGGACTCCTCGTAATATTTAGTTGCAACACCTGCCCTGCAGTTAAAGCAAACAAGGACAGAATAAAAGCGATCAGTAATTATGCTTTAGAGAAAAATGTTGGTGTGATTATACTTAATTCAAATGAAGCGCAGAGAAATGACGAAGAGTCACTTGAAGAAATGAAAGACTATGCAAAAAAACAGGGTTACAACTGGTTTTATGCAGTAGATCAAAAATCTGTATTGGCAGATGCCTTTGGTGCTAACCGAACACCCGAATGTTATTTATTTAATAAAGAAGAAAGCCTCGTATATCATGGCGCCATTGATGATAGTCCGCAGGACCAGGAAAAAGTAAAAAGAACACATTTAAAAGAAGCTATTAATGAAATGTTGAATGGACGAGAAATTACCATTAAGACTTCGCGCTCCGTTGGTTGCGGTATAAAAAGACAAAGCTGATTAAGACGACAGATAAAATTATAAGAACCGGGATCAATCCCGGTTTTTTTGATGCTGTAATGGCCAGCAGGCTTTTCAACTCGGTTTCAAATTCCTGTTCCGGCATCTCTTTTTCAAAAAATTTTCTGTAACCGGTTTCGTTGTTAATAAATAAACTCGCCGGTATTGAGCCAGACCATTTTTCATCAATGGTGGGACAAAAAATATCTGCGTTTGTTTCATCTAAAAAAACAATCGGTGCCGTTATTTTAAATTTATTCGCAAAGGTCATAAGATTTTCAGGGTACATTTCCGGCATGTCGAGGCTCACAAGCAATAGTTGTACACTGTCTTTTTCATATTCACTGACTGTCTTTTGAAAATGGGGAATTTCTTCGATACAGGGCTTGCAATATGTCGCCCAAAAATTCACTATGGTTGGTTTATTACTATTGTTGATGTAAGCTACGAGATCACCGATCTTCCATTTCGGAATATCCTGTGCTATCAGATTTGAAAAGGCAAAGCCTGAAAGAAAAAATAAACAAAAAAGTTTCTTCATACATACAACTTTATGCTCGTTTGTAAGTGCAAAAAATGATAATCTTCCTCAATGATACCTTTTTTGTAAGGTCCAAGATACAAGGTCCGGGGTCCAGGAAAGAACAAAGATTCATTAAGAAAGAAAGCTTTAGTGTTCAAGTTCGCTTAGTAGGTGGAGTTATGAGGTCAATAAACACTAAGAATATAATAACGCAAAAAAGTAATTGAGGTAAATTAATCTGCTCTCGAATTATAAGAAGATGTTTCAAACTGTTTAATACAGCTATTGAATGTGTAACAATTTTTGAATCTATGATTTCAAAATAAAAAAGGCGCCGGGTAGCGCCTTTTTTATTTTCTTATTACTATTTCATTTTCACCAACCTGAATGTTTTTCTCTCCGATCCCTGTACAACTTCAACCATGTAGATGCCCGGTTTGTAAGTCACTCCAAGGCGCAATGCCTGGTTGGCTGGCGCCAAGATCTTTGTTTCCATCGATCTGCCGAGGTTGTCGAACACAGCAACCCGGATGTTACCGGCTGAATGTGTATTGATTTGAATATCGAAATGATGGGGTGAAGGATTCGACAAAATTCGTATTGACAGATTTTCATCCAAGTGCATTGGCTGAACGGATCTCGAACTTGCATCACAACTGCCCAGCATATCTCCATGAGCTAAATGACTCGCAACTGCAGATCCGGCGATGGTGATTGAGTTTCCATTGTGGCAGACATTGATCTTGTCGTTTTTGTTTCCGCCGGAAACATCCACCACGTTTACTGTTTTGGATGCAGAACCAGTGCATCCATTTTGATCCCGCACCGAGAGCGAATAAGTGCTCGTTGCAACCGGACTCACAGTGATTGATGAAGTACTCGCCCCATTTGACCAGCTATAACTGTAAGGCGCAATACCACCGCTTACATCTGAAGCAAGCGATAGCGATGACGCAGGAGCATAGGCAGGATAAATTGTGTTGGCCAACACACCCGATGGCAATG
>CAZCKF010000253.1:0-5501 GCA_964499155.1 uncultured Chitinophagaceae bacterium | reverse complement strand
CCGAATCGGCGCGGTGCGATTCCGCCGGCCAGCCGAGATCGCGCAGCACGCTCGACGAATAGAAGATCTCGCGCTCCGGCGGCTCCGGCCATTCGCCCTCGACGAGCCCGGCCAGGTGGACGTGGGCGAACCGGAAAAGTTGAAAAGAGACCAGAGCATTGAAACAATCAGTCTCGCGGAAGCACTCGATCTTTTTCAATTACCAAAAACACTTGGAGAACATGAGGGACAGGAAGTTTCAGTAAATGTGGGAAGGTTTGGTCCATATGTAAAATTCGGTGAGCAATTCATTTCCATTCCGCGGGGCGAAGAACCACTTGAGGTTGATCTTGAAAGAGCCATCCAGCTTATTAAAGAAAAGCAGCATGCAGATGCGCCCATTGCACATTATCTCGATAAACCTGTAACGAAGGGCAAGGGAAGATTCGGTCCCTATATCAAATGGGGTGATCTGTTCATCAACGTTCCGCGTGCGTACAATTTTGATAAACTATCAGAAAAGGACATTCAGGAATTGGTTGACAAAAAAGTTGCAAAGGAAGCAAACCGCTACATACAAAACTGGCCTGCCGAAAAAATCTCCATTGAGAACGGTCGCTGGGGTCCATTCATCAAATTCGGCAAAAAAATGCTGAAGCTTCCAAGGAAAAATGCTGACGAAAAATTCACAGCCGAAGAATTATCTGCACTGGCACTTGAAGATGTAAAAAAAATGATCGAAGCACAGGTGCCTGGCGCGTTTACAAAAAAAACGAAAGCAGCAGCAAAAAAATCCCCAACAAAAAAAGCTGCGAAGAAGGCGACGAAGAAAAAGGCAGCACCTAAAAAGAAGAAATAATTACACAGATTAAGACGGATTACACAGATTAGTGTCTGATTATCGAAGAGGTTTTTTATGTTCGATCCTGTTATCCTTCACCAATCTCATTTTCTTGCAGGATTTTCTGAACATAATACGCTTCTAAACCTGTAAACAAACCAAAAACCAAAAATCAAAAATTACTCAAGAAGTCCTGCCAGCTCGATCAGCTCCTTCTGCTTGTAAATAAGTTTTTCTTCATTAAAACACTTCGCCATTTCTTCAAGCAGGGTTTGAACAACACGTTTGTTGGGAACCGGTCTGAAATAAACGCTGGTTGGTGGAACTGAAATCCTTTTGAAATAACTCTCTACGTCTTTGTGTGTGAAAACCTGTCCTGATGTAGGATCAATGAAGAATTCGATTTTCTGCAAAGGGTTTTCAAGCTTTTCATCAGAATATCCCGGCTTGAAATACGCAACCACAAACTGTTTGGGAATGTTGATTGCACGAACGGGAATGTCGAGGAGCTCGCAGAGAATTAAATACAGGATACCATTGCTGAGTTGATTTCCTCTTTTGCTTTCAAGCACTTTATGTATGAGGAATTCATTTGAATCAGCATAGGAAGTTTCTCCACCCTTCAGTCCATAATAGCTGTACAAAATGCTCGTAACAATATTGATCTGTTCAAGTGGTGTGAGATAATTATTTAATTCAAGCCAAATATTTCTCCTGATCTTTTCTATTTCCTGAAGTACAGGCGTTGTTGAAAGATCTGGATATTGAAATTTACTGGCAAGCAGTGCGCCGAGCATGAGATCATGATGACCCGATACACTCCACTGCCTGAAATCTTCTGACAGATCCCGGTAATGAAGTCGGTGAATAATGATTTCAATTCTCTCCTGGACATTTTCATTGGGAGTTGTTTCCCACAGATGTTCAAGGTTTGGAATGATTGGTTTTCCGTATCCGACAATTTTTTCAGACACAGCACCAAACACTTCTTCATCGGGGTCATCGATCAGGTTGAACAGCGCGGATATTTCCGTAGTATGTTCCATGGTATGTAAGATCGAAGAAGGAAGGGGAAAGAGAAAGTTAAACTTTTCCACCACTGTGGATAGGGGAAGAATTTTTGATTTTGGATTTTGGATTTTGGATCGCCTTACGCGTCTCGAAGTAGTTGTGTTTTGAGAACTGTTGCAATTATTTTATTTAAAGAGCGACTCTGTTAGAATATTATTTTAAATGATGGAAATAAAAAAATGCAATTTGAAATCACTTTTCAAATTATCACTAAATGATTAGATCTAAGCTCATGGCGAAGCCTTTCGAAATGAGCGTGCAGCGTGAAGCGTGCAGCTAATAGTTTGTTTTAGGAAAGTAACAAACAAAATGAACTACACGAACGGTTACAGCTTCCACCCTTCTCTGTACTCCCTCTTCACAAACTGATTCGCTTCGTCAAAATTTGTAACCTTCATATTTTTTGCATCCCAGAGTAATTTTTTTCTGCCGAGATATTTATCACCCCAGCCCTTGAGTTTTGGATTCAGCATCATCCAACTGCGGATGGCAAGGTTGCCCATCAACAAACTTTCTGTGAATGGACCAGCATATTCGAATGGAGAACTCAATTCATTTTTACCATAACCTGCAATACATGCATTAACCCACTGCAGGTAATGTCTTTCTGGTACTCGTGCAAGTTTTTTTGCCGGCATCGTTGTTTCTTTCATCAGTTTTGTTGGAAGCAATCTTGGATTATCACCGTAACAATCCATCAGCATTTTCCCTTTTGTTCCTTCCAGTATCACACCACCATCCCAACTTCCCATTGCTTCTTCTGGCAACAATTCATCAGGACGTTGTGGCAACAAACCACCATCATACCAGGATACTTTTATATTTCCTTTTCCATCAGTACGCGGATAATTCAAGTGAATGATGGATGCAGGCGGGCAACTATCAACATAATTTCCTTCTGCCCACATGTCCTTCCAAATATTTGCAACACTGCACTCTGCAGAATCTGGATATAAGATCGGGAGCAAGCGATAGATCGGATCCATTACGTGACAGGCCATATCACCCAAGGCACCGGTACCAAATGCCCACCATCCTCTCCAGTTGAATGGAACATAGGCTGGATTATAGTCAATCCATTTCGCTGGCCCAAGCCATAAATTCCAATCCAGTTCTTTTGGAATTTCATGTTTTCCCGAAGGCGTTGGAACTCCCTGCGGCCATACCGGGCGATTTGTCCATGCATGTGCTGTATGAACATCACCGATCATCCCGGAGTCATACATTTCTTTTGCAAGTCGAACACCATCATTTGAAGCACCCTGGTTTCCCATTTGTGTTACAACTCTATATTTTTTTGCTGCCTCAGTCAAAATACGCGCTTCGTATATCGAATGGGTAAGTGGCTTTTGTGTGTAGGCATGTTTACCTAGCTGAATGGCAGCAAGTGTTGCCACTGCATGGGTATGGTCAGGAGTGGAAACGGAAACAGCATCAATGTTGTTCTTTTCCTTATCAAGCATTTCCCTGTAATCCTTGTAATATTTTGCTTTCGGAAAACGCTCTCTCGATTTTACTGCCTGGTGGTCATCAACATCAACAAGCGCAACAATATTTACATTCGGACTTTTTGAAAACTCAAAAATGTCACTTTCGCCTTTACCACCTGCACCAATACCGGCAATATTGAGTTTATCACTGGGCGCAACAAATCCTCTTCCCAGTACATGCCGGGGTACTATAAAAAAGCTACCTGCAATGATTCCGGAATTCCTTAAAAATTTCCTGCGTGAATTGTGTTTGTTCTGGTTGCGAGCCATGTTCTTAGATTTACGGGTAAGTTAAATTAAGGGCAGGAACGTACCAAACCATTTTTGAATGTCCAATTACAAATTAATGTCCAATGTCGAATAATCAATGTCCAATCGCTCCGTAGGTTATAATCCGGCAAAATTTAATTTACGTGGGACAACGAGAAACCAGAAACAAGAAACCAGAAACTGGTTAATGTCCAATGTCCAATATCCAATATCCAAGGGCTTCGTAGGTAAATGCTCAAAAAAAAGATTATGATTAGTTGGGACGATTTCGAAAAAATAGACATGCGTGTTGGAACTATTATTGAAGCCGCTGAATTTCCGAAAGCAAAAAAACCTGCTTACAAACTGGTGATTGATTTTGGAGAAGCTATCGGTGTAAAACAATCCTCAGCGCAGATCACTGTTTTTTACTCAACCGCAGATCTTGTAAACAGGCAGGTGATCGCGGTTGTAAATTTTCCCCCAAAAAAAATTGCGGATTTTATAAGTGAGTGCCTGGTGCTTGGCATTTATAATGAGAAAAACGAAGTGATTTTACTTCAGCCAGAACAACGTGTGTCAAATGGTTTGAAAATTGGATAATGGAATAAAGTTTACAGGTTTCGTATCTTTCAAATAATGGCCGCTGTTTGTACTGCTTATTATCACTCTCCCATTGGTGCGCTTAAAATCACCGGAGATGAAAAATGTATTACAGGAGTGACGTTTGCTGAAAATGATCAGCCGATGATTTCTGATACCCACCTTACCCCTGTTGTTATACAATGCATCGAGCAGTTGATCCAGTATTTCAGTGGTGAACTAAGACATTTTGATGTTCCGGTTTCACAGGAAGGAAGCGCTTTTCAAAAAGAAGTTTGGAATCAACTCAATACTATCCCGTTTGGCCGAACAGTAAGCTATCTTGAAATAGCAAGACGCATAGGTGATCCCAGATCAATACGTGCTGTGGGTGCAGCTAATGGAAGAAACAATGTAGCGATCATAATTCCCTGTCATCGGGTTATCGGCGCAGATAAACAGCTCGTGGGTTATATGGGAGGAATATGGAGAAAGCAATGGCTGCTTGAACACGAAATGAAAGTTGCACACGGCGTCCAAACACTATTTTAATTAAGGACAATTTTTACGCGCCAGCGTATCCAGGCCTGAAGCACCTGCCCTGAATTGGATCACAAAAATTTCAAATGGCCTGCTGATATTTTCCTGCTTCATGAGTACACAGGTTGTGTCTGCTAATGAATTCCAGTTAGGACCGATAGTATCCTTAACCATTATGGAAAAATGATTTTGATTTGTTTGGGCTGCATTCAGAACATAACCTGTAGCGAAAAGGTGTGATTCAACCCGATGAAGCTGTTCGCAAAATGGATCGCACATAGGTGGGCCTGGCGGTGGCGTTGTTGCCACATACATAAGTGAATAAACCGCGAGCACTAATGCTACAAAAATGAATTTGAATTTAGTTTTCATTGATAACAAGATTAGAAAGAAATGAAGCGAGAATCATCATAATTAAGTCAACAATATCAAACGTAAAACGGGGAATGAACAATTGTACTAATTCACTTAGAAGTATAAATAACAAAGAGATCCCCATAATCCATCTCCTTGACCACATTTTAAGCCGAAAGTTTAATAACAATAATAGACTGGTAAAAGAAAAAGCCCAAAAGAAATCGGGGGCAGTATAAACAATAAAAGAATGTAATGGATTATCACTCGTGCTGTTTGATGCAACATCCACATTAAATTGATTGGACAACCAGTTGTCCTTTCTATATATAATATAAATAAGGAATCCAATTATCAGCGGCAGTACTGTGTAAAAAAATAATTTTAATACACAT
>CAZCKF010000252.1:2006-5516 GCA_964499155.1 uncultured Chitinophagaceae bacterium | reverse complement strand
TACAAGAACTTTCTGGACGGTATAGGACATTGGACGGTTGAGAGATACGATGCTATTTGTCAATCAACTTTCTGAAACAAAAATATATCCACAGATGAGTGTGGACAAGAGCAGCAGTACCCGATTTTACGATTATGGTTTTTACTGTGCCCCACGTATTCTTTCTATTTTACCTATCGTACCAGCCCCATCCATAGTAAGTGTTTGTACACAAAAACACTTAATGTGTTTTTTTCACCGTACAAATCACGTAATACTACTATAGCATTTCTTGCAGATAATATGCAATTTGCGCAATGGAATTAGCGAATAATCAGTACCAACTTTAGATTTTTTACTAATTTCACGTCCATATAAGAGCTGCTAATGTGCGACGTGGTTAAAACAAAATCCTTATGAAAAATCTCGACTCTACTTCACAGATCAGAGTGGCGATAGCCGATGATCATGCTCTGTTCCGTACCGGTGTCAAAACCTCACTTTCCGCAAGAAAAGATATTCAAATGGTAGCTGAAGCCGAGAACGGTATGCAGCTCCTCAATCTATTAAAGCATATCAAGCCTGATGTGGTGCTGCTGGACATCCAGATGCCGATCATGGATGGATTGACCACGCTTCCCGAGATCAAGAAATAAAATCCCGAGATCAAAGTGATCATGCTTTCCATGCACAATGATCATTCAATGATCAGCCGGATGATGGAAATAGGCGCGAATTCCTATTTAACAAAGGAATCAGATTCTGAGACCATCTACCAGGCCATTAAGACTTGTTTTGAGCAGGAATTTTTCTTCAATGACCTTACCAATAAAGCACTGTTGAACGGTTTGCGTACAAAACGAACAACAGATACCATCACTCCACATGATGTTCAATTGAACGATAAGGAGATCACCATCCTTAAGCTCATGTGCGAAGAAAAAAGCACCAAGGAAATCGCGGATATGGTTGACCTCAGTCCAAGAACAGTTGAAGCCATCCGTGACAAACTCAAAACCAAGACCGGTGTGAAATCAATGGCCGGATTGGTGATGTATGCGGTGAAGGCTGGAATTGTTGAACAACCCTGATCATAGCTTCGAGCTTCAAGCTCCGAGCCGCGAGCGCCGCGAGCAATTTACTTTGCTGTGAGCACTCGGCTGACTAAAGTGCATTTCTAATTGCCCTGATTTTTCTAAAAAATTTTCTCATCGCTCTAATGGTGATGGATTTATCTATTGATTGTATTTGAAGTTTCTTTCCATCGATAAAGCATTCCCAAATTTCAGCGTGATCCTCGTTGCTTGCGCTACCTGATCTCGCAGCAGCTCACAGCTCGAAGCTTAAACCACTCAGCCCATAACTACTATTTAATTATTTTCCCATTGTGATACTCATGCTCAATGGCAAAATACTCGATGCACCAATTGATGAAACATCAGAACCATCCTATACTTCCGGTGATTCTGTATTCGAAACCATTCGGTATGCTTCAGGAAAATGTTTTTTGTGGGATCTGCACTTTGATAGATTGAGCAAGGGAATTAAAACATTTCATATAGACGGAAAGCTTACAAAAAAGCGATTGGAAAAAGACATTGTGCAATGTTGTAATCAGACAGGTTCACCTGATCTGAAGATCAGGATAACTGTTTTTCCAGAATCATCTTTCAACAGATCACTTAATTGTCTTCTGGAAGTTTCACATATTGATCCCCCTCCCCAGGTTGTAAAAAAAATTACCACAACACTTTTCGCAGACGAAATAAAGCCAATAGATATAACATCCTCAAGTAAATCCGGCAATCGAAATATTTATACCCAGGCCAGCCAGTTTGCCGCGAAAAATGGTGCAGATGATTCTTTTATAATGAATGAACTGGGAAATATCATTGAAGCCACCATCAGCAATGTTTTTATTATTTCCCAGGGTTATTTGACCACACCGCCTGTAACAGATGGATGCGTTGATGGTACAATGAGAAGACATTTAATAGATCAGTTTGATAGTGACAAGATTGAATACCAGGAAAGATCAATTACTGTTCAAATGCTTGAAAATGCAGATGAGGTCTTTTTAACCAATGCTGTTCGGGGAATCATTTCTGTTAGTCAGTTCAAAAGCAGGGCCTATGAGGTAAAACTCGCACAGGAATATTATCAAAAATATTTCCTCGCCCACCTTTGAACTTTGACAGATAATAATTGTTATCACTTGATGGGTTCTCCCGTAAATATTTTTTGGTTCCGCCGTGATCTGAGGTTACATGATAATACGGGCTTAAATGCCGCACTTACTCATTCGCACCCGGTTTTACCCATTTTTATTTTTGACACCAACATCCTGGAAGAATTGGATGATCGCGCAGACGCGCGAGTAAATTTTATTCACCAACAAATCATCCTGATTAATGAATCACTCAAAAAACAGGGCAGTGGTATTGACGTTTTTTTTGGCAATCCAACAGACGTATTCAATTCGATTATTAAAAAATATAAAATTCAATTCGTTTTTACCAATGAGGATTACGAACCCTATGCAAGAAAACGTGATGATGAAATTGCGCAGATGCTCTCAGCAAATGGAATAGTGTTTAATACCTACAAAGATCATGTTGTTCTTTCTCCTGCAGAGGTTTTAAAATCCAATAAGGAACCTTACACAGTTTTTACTCCCTATATGCGTGCATGGAAAAATATTTTTCTTCAGTCACCCTTTGCAAACTATAAGTCAATTGAAAAACGGGGCAACTTTTTACAATTCACACCTGATCCCGTTCCCACGCTGGAAGTGATGAATTTTAGTTCTGTAAAACTGAATAACATCAAACCCAGGGTAGATAATGATTTGATAAAAGCATATCATCAAACAAGGGATTATCCCGGAATTAACGGTACATCAAAACTTGGTGTTCATCTTCGTTTTGGAACGATCAGCATTCGCGAAACGGCAAGTCTGGCTTTGCAGAACAGCGAAACTTTCCTGAACGAACTGATATGGCGGGAATTTTACCAGATGATCATTTATCATTTTCCTCATGTTGTAAGTGAATGTTTCAAACCCGCTTATGAAAAAATAAAATGGCGCAACAATGAAAGTGAATTCCAGCGCTGGTGCAGGGGAGAAACAGGGTATCCGCTTGTTGATGCAGGTATGCGTGAATTAAATGCCTCAGGTTTTATGCACAATAGAGTGAGAATGGTGGTTGCCAGTTTTCTCACAAAGCATTTACTGATCGACTGGAGGTGGGGTGAAGCTTATTTTGCAAAAAAATTATTGGACTATGAACTTGCTTCCAATAATGGCGGCTGGCAGTGGGCAGCGGGTTGCGGTTGTGATGCTGCTCCCTATTTCAGAATATTTAATCCTTCTATCCAGGCAAAAAAATTTGATCCTGAATTAAAATATATACGCAAATGGATTCCTGAACTGGATTCGCTTTCGTATCCAACGCCAATCGTTGAGCATCAATTTGCAAGAGAAAGATGCCTGCAGGTGTATAAGCAGGCATTGTTTCAATCGTGAATGAA
>CAZCKF010000252.1:0-1991 GCA_964499155.1 uncultured Chitinophagaceae bacterium | reverse complement strand
CAGATCCGTTTCCGTGTTTGATGAATTCATTTTATTATAAATTTCTTTAAGTGTACGGATGGCGTTTTTTCCCTCTTCTCCGAGGTCCATTGTAAAATCGTTTACATACAATTCTATATGTTTTCGCATCACATCCTCTTCCATTTCCTGCGAATGCATTTTTACATATTCCGAAATGACAGGATAGGATGAAAAAGCGAATGCAAGGCTTTTTCGAATCAGATCATTTACTTGTTTTTTGATGGTATGATCAAAATTTCTTTTGATGGCAATACCTCCCAATGGAATGGGTACATGCATCTGTTTTTCCCAATATTCACCGAGGTCAGCTACTTTTTTTAGCCCTTTTTTTTCATAAGTAAAACGGTTCTCATGAATAAGCACGCCAAGATCTGTTTCCTCATCGAGTACTGCTTTTTCTATCTCTGAAAAGAGTCGGGGAGTTTTTTTATTCATTTGTGGGAACGCAAATTCAAGTAACAGGTTTGCAGTTGTATGAAAACCTGGAATTGAAACGGTCATGTCACTGGCATTATTTTCACTGAATGCGTTTTTTGTAACGAGCAATGGTCCAACTCCTTTTCCCAGTGCACTTCCTGCAGTAAGAAGTTCATATTTATTGCTATTGGAAAAAAAAGCAGGAAAGCTCAATTTGGTTACGTCAAGTTTTTCCTCCTTAGCCCATTTATTGAGAGTTTCAACATCTTCAAGTGCCACTTCAAATTGTAAATCCTGTGTACCAATTTTATTATTGACAAGTGCATCAAAAATGAAAGTATCGTTGGGGCAGGGGCTGAAACCTATCGTGATTACCTTACTCATGCAATGGTTTGTATCAACCGGATTAATTCTTTATTTAGATTTGAAATTGCATCTTCCATTTTCCAGGTGATCTTGTCACGTTCACCGATGTGATTTGAAATACCCCTGATCTGCATAAAAGGAATTTTTTCGTGAATGCATACATAATGAAAGGCTGCTCCCTCCATGCTTTCTACAACCGGTACATATTTCTCCTGCAGCATTTTTATTTTATCTGTTGTAGAGATCTCACTTACAGATACGCTGCGTACAATGGGCAGGTCATAATTTTTCCAATTGGATGTATGTGGATTGATCAGCTTTTTATCTGTGAATGGGAATTTGGAACCATCCGCCAGGTTAAGATCAAAAAGATCTTTCCATGAACCATTTTCGACAACTCCGCTGTCGGCTATGATCTCTTCGTATACCAAAACCACACTTCCCGGTGGAACTTCAGAATTAAATGTCCCTGCAATGCCCGCCTGTATGATGTATTCCGGCGTTTTGTCTGCTATGGCTTTCGCAAGATGGTATGCTGTAGCAACTCCACCGACACCGGTGATCACAACGCGTATCGTGTGGTTCTGCCCGCGAGGCTGGGCTTTCAGGTACTGGATCAGGGGTTCGATTTCGGCTTGGGTGGCTGAACAAATAAGGATATGCATGTCCAAATTTCGGTGAAGAATTGCATCTCACGGCAAGCTGTGACCGTTAACTGCAATTTCAGGCGTCTTCAGCTATCTTTACCTGCTCATTAAGGCAATGGTTTATCTTACTAGAATCGAACATTTCAACGCAGCTCACAAACTTTTCAACCCGGATTGGAGCAGGGAAAAGAATGATGAAATTTTTGGAAAATGTGCCAATGATAACTGGCATGGACATAATTATGAATTGTTTGTTACGATAAAGGGTGAACCGGATCCGGGAACAGGCTTCTTATTCGACGCGAAGAAACTCAGTGCATTGATCAAGGAACACGTAATAGAAGTGGTTGATCACCGGAATTTAAACATCGATGTGCCCTTCCTTGCAGGCAAAATGTGTTCATCTGAAAATCTTGCGATTGGCATATGGGAGCAGATCATACCGCATTTGCCCAGTGGTGTTCAACTGCACTGCATAAAATTGTATGAAACACCCAGGATATACGTTGAATATTATGGGTGAACAAATCTGATTGTATG
>CAZCKF010000251.1:3958-5536 GCA_964499155.1 uncultured Chitinophagaceae bacterium | reverse complement strand
TCCAACATGAATTTTTTCCTGGTGATACTTACGCATCATGGGCGAAAGGATCCACATCCGGGCTGTTCCCTTCAAAGTAACAGGTTTATCTTTATCCAGAATTATATCCCCATGTTCATTTTCGAATTCTGGGTAAATACAAAATAGCTGTTTTTGTTTGTGCAATGGATGGTCATACCAGAAATCAGATCGGTATCCCTGGTAAGGAGGAATTGACCTGCCACCTTCGAGTTTTGAGTAAACCCGATAAGCAACTCTGAAATCGGGAGGATGGTTTAGATTTTTTTCGTATGAATTATGCATAGTGGAAACAGGACCATTATTTTTATTCGCATGTCAACCCATAACCAGTTACAAACTAATTAAGAGTCCACGAATTAATGAACTTCTAACCTCTAACGTCTAACTTCTAACTATCTCTTAGCCAACACAACCACCCCCATCCCCTTCACAGTCACCACCTTCACCGACTGACCCGTGAATAAATCTTTGTAGTTTTTCATTTTCAATTGCTCATTTGTAAATGACACAGGTTTATCGCTTCGATTAATCACAACAATCACTTCTTCATTCCCAAGCTTCCGACTGAATGCATACATCTTCTTTGCATCATCTGTTGCAAGTGTGGTGTAATTACCCAGCCTCAGCGCTTTGTACTGCTGTCGTAGTCCAATCAACGTCTTGTACCAGTTAAACAAATCCTGATCAAACTTCACCTCATCCGGATCATGTTTACTTTGATTCGGATTATGCGTTTCGGGATCATATTTCTTTTCCGCCCACACCATCGGTTTGCGACAATCAGGATCGTTGGCTCCCCACATGCCTGCTTCATCGCCGTAAAAGAACATTGGTGATCCGAGGTAAAGCATTTGAAATGCAATGATCAGTTTTTGTTTTTGTCTTTGCTGTGGAGTTGGTTTCCTCGCATTATAACTTCTGTTGTTGCTCTTCTGGCTCCATCCGAAATATTTTCCCCAGTCACCAAATTTTGTACCATCAGGATTCGCAACTGCACTTGCAAGTCGTGTGGCATCGTGACTGTTCATCAGGTTTTGCATGTTGTACGCAACACCCTCACCAAATGCATCACGGAGTTCTTTTAATTTTTTATCAAACTCGGTAACAGTTGAAGCAAGTGAATCCTGTACAAAAAAATCATGCACGATGAATGCAAAATTGTAATTCATCGTTGCGTCGAATTCATCACCGAGTAAATACGGCCTGGTCTTTTCAATGGGATCAACCAATTCCGCTGTGAGGTATGCATTTGGATTTATGCTCTTCACCCATTTGCGCCAGTCCTTCCAGAAAGCATGTTGAACATTAAAGGCTACGTCGAGACGCCAGCCGTCAATGCCATGTGCTGTTCCTTTATTCATCGGATTCATCCAGCGCATCGTTGAATTATAAATGTATTGTTTTGGTCCTGCAACGATACCGGTGCTGTCTTCTTTTAATTCAGGCAGTGTCTTCACACCAAACCATCCCTTGTAATCGAATTTTGTTCCTTTGATGCTGTCATCCCAACTGGTGATGTCAAACCAATCTTTGTAAGGTGAACGTTGCTGGTTCTTA
>CAZCKF010000251.1:0-3916 GCA_964499155.1 uncultured Chitinophagaceae bacterium | reverse complement strand
CCCCGCTTGTGCACTTCATCGATCAGTTTCAATGCAAGCAGATCACCTTTTGTCCAAACCCATGTTTCTGGTTTCAGCGGATCTTCTTTCTTCATCATTTCAATATCACCTTCCGGGTCAGGACCAAATGTGGGATCAACATGATGGTAAACCAGTGCATCATATTTATGTGAAGAAGGCGACCAGAAAATGGGAGTGAGGTAGATCGCATTTACGCCCAGTGATTTTATGTAATCAAGTTTGTCAATGATACCCTGCAAATCACCACCATATCTCCTGCGCTGGATATTGAAATAAATATTCTTCCCGTTTTTTTGTTCATATGGTTGTAGTTGATACCAGTCACTCGTCCATGGATGGATCTGAAATGCAGAGGTGTCATCGAATGGATATGCGCCGCTCTGGTCTGTGACTTTCGGATCGTTTGACGGATCACCGTTATGATATCTTTCCGGGAATATCTGGTACCACACAATGCCCTTGCTCCAGTCGGGGGTAAAATCAGTTTTTACCTTGAAAGCACTGTATATATTTTTCAGCAGCGCATATGAATTATTTTTGATCGTCCACAAATTGTAATTGCCTGCAGTAGTAACAACAACCAAATCATTTTTCTGATCAATAAAAATTCGCTGGTCTCCATTTCCGACACAAGCAACAAAATCTATCGCTGTTTTTTGAATTGAATCTGTCCACAAAAAAAACTGGTATCCATATGCTTCACTTTTCGACCTGGCAATCCATGGCCGTAAAGATTCTGTAATCCAATTTGCCGAAATGATCTGTTTATTATTCCACTTCCCTTTGTTCTTATATAGAATTCCAAACTTCAACAGATCTCTTGAACGTAGGCGAAGCCCCGATGCCGCGGCAGGATCTTTCGTACCCGGATATTTCACCCATTCAAATGTTTGAATGCCCAGGGGCTTAAAAAGATAATTGTGTGCAAATACATCAACTTTCTGTCCACTTACAACTTCAATGATTTTCGCAAGGAGCTGTGTTGTACCGCCATTGTATTTCCATTCTTTTCCAACTGGCTTATCCATTGGCCTGCTCAAAACAAATTCAATAGGGTCAGGACTGTTTATCATTTGTATTTCGCTGTTCTCTGGATTGTCATATGGAACTTCTTCATTCCATTGCAATCCTGAAGTCATGGCCAGCAAGTGTTGAATGGTTAATGCTCTTTTCATTCCCGTATCGTACCGGGAAAAGTTTTTAAAAAATTCAAATACACGCTGATCGGCGCTTTTGATTTTTCCCTGTGCAATGGCTATACCGATACAGGCCGATACAACACTTTTCGAAATGCTTCTGACATCATGCAGCGTTTCACGGGAATGTTGAACGACACCGAGATTATCTCCCCACTTTTGGTCTTTGCCAGGAAAATAATGTTCAAATACAAGTCTGTCATTTTTATAAATAAGAAGACTATGCCTGTTGGGATATTCACCTGAATAAATTTTATCAGCAAGGCCTTCAATAACAGATTGATCCATTCCGACCCGGCTCGGATGTGCTGTTTCGATCCCATCATTTAGATTAATAGGTTGTCCAGCGATGTTGGCCCTTTGTGCAATGCAAAAATTACATGCAAGCAGATATAGAAGGATCGTTGAAAATGTTTTACGCATTGTTATGGCATGAGGATGTAATATGCAACAAAGAATTTACGAAAAATCTTCATCGTATTTATCTTTTTTTGAATTTCTCAATCCAGGCCAGGAATCTCAAACTCAAATCTGTCGAGGTTCACGCAACGACGCAAAGGCCTTCGGCCGCAACGGCCCTACGCTTTTGAAAATCATTACAAGAAAGGAAACGTTTTCAATTCGCAGTGTGATACGTTGCGTTCGTGACAAATCGTTGTGTCGTTGCGTGAAATACCAAGAACAAATCAATGCAATGATGCCGACGCTCAGCTATTGCGGATAGTTTGCTAATTGCCAATTGGCAATTGCAAATGTGACCTCAAGTCCTCTGATACCGACGAACCCTCACCCTTCTATATCGCCCCCCCGCAACTCAAATCACCCGAATTCCTTAATTTAATACAAACACTCTCCCCATGCTCACACCAAAACAACTATTTACATTCATTTCATTTCTATTCATCGCATCCGCCGCTTTCACACAGGGAACAATGCTGTTACGTCAACCAACGGTTAGCAATAATTCCATTGTATTTGTTCACGGAGATGACCTGTGGCAAACATCAACTGATGGTGGTGATGCACGCAGGCTTACAAGCGCCATTGGTACGGAAAGCAGTCCGCGGTTCAGTCCCGATGGAAAATGGATCGCGTTCACTGGTCAGTATGACGGAAACACTGATGTGTATATTATTCCTTCAGAGGGTGGCGATCCAAAAAGACTGACATGGCACCCCGGTACTGATATTGTTCAGGGTTGGACTCCCGATAGCAAGTCAATTGTTTTTACATCCGGCAGGGAAGGTTATCCGACCGTCAATTCAAAATTCTTCCAGGTTGCTGCAACAGGTGGCAATGCTGTTAGTCTCGGACTTCCTTTTGGATTTGCGGGTTCACTTTCTGAAGATGGTCGTACTATGGCTTACCAGCCTTACAGTTTGTGGGATAATGAATGGAGAAATTATCGGGGTGGACAGGCCAACCCGATATGGATGACAAATATTAAAACGCTTGAAACAACAAAAACAGTTCAAGGAGATAAGGAACGTCACAGCGCTCCAGTTTGGATGAATGGAGTTTTATATTTTTTATCTGAACAGGATTTTGCTAATAATATCTGGTCATACGATCCGAAAACAAAAGCACAGAAGCAAATTACTTTTCATAAAGATTTTGATGTAAAAAACCTGGCGGCTGGTAATGGCATGCTGGTATATGAACAGGGGGGAAGATTGCACAGGCATGATGTGAGTACCGGGCAAACAAAACCGCTGACAATAAATGTGCGTGGTGATCTCAATTGGGGAAGAGCGCGATGGAACAATATTCTTCCGACTGCTTTGCAGAATGCAAATATTTCTCCAACAGGAAAACGTGCACTGTTCGAGCACCGCGGAGAAATTTTTTCCGTTCCAAAAGAAAGTGGTGACTGGAGGAATATTTCAAACAATCCCGCTGCTGCAGATCGTTATCCATCCTGGTCACCAGATGGTGGAAAGATCGCATGGTTTTCTGATGCAAGCGGTGAATACAAATTAGTTGTTGCGGACCAATGGGGCGGCAACCAGAAATCATTCGCCATACCGAATAACAAATTCTATTATTTTCCTAAGTGGTCACCAGATAGCAAGCATATTGCATTTACAGATACAGATTACAATTTGTGGCTTTTCACATTTGCAGACAGCAAATTGAAACTTGTTGCAACGGACAAACTTGCACATCCTAACAGAACTATGAATCCGGCATGGTCTCCGGACAGCAGGTGGATTGCCTATGCGCAGATCATGGACAACCAGTTCAAAGCCATTAAAATTTATAATGTTGAAAAAGGAACGAGCACACAGCTCACCGATGGTCTTTCCGATGCGATTGATCCGCAGTGGGATGAAAATGGTAAATACATTTATTTCCTTGCCAGCACTGATTATGCGCTTGCAACTGGATGGCTTGATATGAGTTCTTATAATTATCCGGTTACTCGTGCATTATACATGGCGGTACTTAATAAAAAAACGCCATCTCCCTTTCAACTGAAAAGCGATGAAGAAATATTAAAAGCAGGTGAGGAGAGAAAAGAAACTCCTGTAAAGGATACCACCAAACCCGATCCTGCAAAAGTGCCTGGAGTAGTCGTGGATATCGATTTTGATAATATCGGTCAGCGCATTATTGCTGTTGATATACCTGTCAGGAATTATGCGATGTTAATGCCAGGACCAGAAGGAAATATTTTTTATGGTGAAATAGTTTCCAAT
>CAZCKF010000250.1:1384-5559 GCA_964499155.1 uncultured Chitinophagaceae bacterium | reverse complement strand
GATTTGTTGTCCTGTTGGCACAGGCACCACACTTGCAGGTTTGATTGATTCAGGTCGCAGAAGAATACTGGGATTCAGTATTATGAAAAACAATATGGATATTGAAGCGCAGGTGAAAAAACTGATCTCTGGAAATGATAAGAGAATTGAGATCAATCACGATTACCATTTTGGTGGATATGCGAAGAAAGATAATGCACTGATCGATTTTATGAATTCCTTTTATAAATCAACCGGAATCCCCACGGATTTCGTTTACACTGGAAAAATGATGTACGGCATTGTTGACCTGGCACAAAAAAATTTTTTAAAAAAAGGTGAGCGAATTCTCGCCATTCATACCGGTGGACTCCAGGGAAATAATTCTTTGCCACAAGGAACGTTAATGTTTTAGAAATTGCGTTATGCAGCCCTATATTTGCTGCGGTTGAACACGTTTCACAAGATTTCCGATACCATGGTGAAATTCATTGCTTTATTTTTCATTTCCTGCATTTTTGCTACCTATGTCCGGGCACAGGATACATTACCTGGCTTCACCGTCCGTAATATTGGTAACAATCGTGTTATTATCAGTTGGATCAATGATTTTAATGTTGTAAAACAGGTCAGCATCCAGCGTTCGCATGACAGCCTGAAAAATTATAAGACCATTGCTACCGTGCCGGATCCCATGGCAAAAGAAAATGGTTTTGCTGATGTAAAGGCCCCAAACGATCACATGTTTTATCGATTGTTCATTTCACTTGATAAGGGCTCATTCGTTTTTTCAGATGCAAAAAAACCTGTTTGGGATACAGCCCGAAAACAAATTTCAACCAGGATTGACAAACTCCCCGGCAACCAGGTTGGCGTTCCTAACCAGGGTGTGAATGGGACCAAACCTGTTGATTTTTATACCATCCATGTATGTGTACACGCGAAAGGATGGCTATGTTCGACTCAACCTTCCTGAAGCTGCTTCAAAAAAATATGTTATCAAATTTTATGATTCAGATGGGGTCTATTTGTTTGATTTGAAAGAAATCCGCGAGCCATACCTCACACTCGACAAATCAATGTTCTATCATTCAGGCTGGTTCAATTTCGAATTGTTCGAAGATGGCAAGTTGATAGAGAAGCATAAGTTTTATTTGCCGCGAGAATTCTGATTCCTTCAAGTCCTAAACCAGTTAGAGTTTAATTTTCGGGTGAATAGTGAAAAGTGAAAGGTGAACTTTAGTGGAAGAGTCAGTATTTTCAGGACATACTGTTGATCGTGTTTTCAAAAAGTTCAACATTAAAAACATTTGAAAAATTAATTTTCAATCGTTGTTTCACTTCTTCAATCTCAACGGTATTTCCGAGCTCGCGTTCCATTGAGGTGACTTGCTTATTCTGAATACCGCAGGGAATGATATGATTGAAATAAGAAAGGTCGGTATTTACATTCAATGCAAACCCATGCATGGTGACCCATCGGCTGCAACGTACACCCATTGCACAAATTTTTCTTTCACATCCAGGCAAGTCCGGGTCGATCCAGACACCAGTTTCTCCCGATGACCTGTCACCTTTAATGCCGTATTCGTCCAAAGTTTTGATAATTACTTCCTCCAGTGCGCGCAAATATTTTCCGATATCAGTATAGAATTTTTCCAGATCAAGAATGGGGTAACCCACAATTTGTTGAGGGCCATGAAAAGTAATGTCGCCACCCCTGTTTGTATGAAAGAATTCAATTCCTTTTTCTCTTCTCTGCTCCTCATCAAGCAGGACGTGTTCTATCTTACCGCTTTTGCCTAAAGTATAAACAGCAGGGTGCTGAACAAAAAGCAGGTAATGAGACGTGTCAGAATTTGTATTCGTTCCTCCATTACGCTTCGAAGATTTCACCGCAATATTTCCTTGTAACAATTTTTCCTGGAGGTCCCATGCAGATTTATAATTCATCATGCCCAAATCCCTGAATATGACTGGTTGTCTTTGCATTCAGACGCAAGTTAAGCAGCGAACCGGCTTCCACTATTTTTGCAGAGCATGCACCCAAACCCGGAACAAAACGAAGAACAGGATATTGGCCAGGATAGCAATGATGAATTGTACCAGCGATTTCACTTTGTCACCGACAAGGGCCAGGAACCCTATCGCATTGATAAATTTCTGATGAACCGGATCGAAAATGCAACAAGGAACAAACTGCAAAAAGCAATCAATGCGGGTTTGGTAGAAGTGAATGGGAAGGCAGTAAAACAGAATTACAAAGTAAAACCACTGGATGAGATCATCATATTTTCTGATCTGTCACCGGAAGACACTGACGTTGTTCCCGAAAAATTGCCGTTGAATATTTATTACGAGGATGATGACATCATGCTGATCAACAAGCCAGCAGGTATGGTTGTGCATCCCGGAAGTGGAAACTACAGTGGTACATTATTAAATGGAATCGCATGGTACTTGCAACAAAATCATCCGCAGATCTCGGAAGAAACATTACCCAGATTCGGACTGGTTCATCGTATTGACAAGAACACAAGTGGATTACTGGTGCTTGCAAAAAATGAGCGTGCAATGAGCACACTTGCAAAACAATTTTATGATCACACGGTTAAAAGACAATACGTCGCACTTGTCTGGGGGGATGTAAAAGATGATAAAGGAACAATCATTGCGCATGTAGGACGTCACCAACGATTCAGAAAACTATTCGAGGCTTATCCCGAAGGTGACCATGGAAAAGATGCAATCACACATTATCGTGTAATTGAAAGATATAATTATGTCACACTCGTGGAATGCGTTCTCGAAACCGGCCGCACACACCAGATCAGGGTGCACATGAAATATTTAGGACACCCTTTATTCAATGATGATTTTTATGGTGGAGATAAAATTGTGAAGGGAACTGTTTATACGAAATACAAGCAGTTTGTCGAAAATTGTTTTGCTATTTGTCCACGACATGCTTTACATGCAAAAACTTTAGGGTTTGTACATCCAACCACGGGCAAGGAAGTATTCTTTGATACAGAATTACCGGAAGATATGAAGTTGTTGATTGAAAAGTGGAAGGGGTATTCCTACAGGAGTTAGTTTGTGATTGTTGTGTGAAAGGTGAATAGTGAAAAGTAAACCTAAATCTGTAGTACCCTTCGAAATGTGGAAGTAATATTCTTACAGAAGTTAATTGTTGATACTTGAGTGAAGGGAAAGGTGAAAATTGAACCTAAATTTGTGGTTATCTTTTTAATGGTAAATGATGAATTGGTAATTGAAAATTAAAAAGTATTCTTTCTTAGCTAAATACAATTAAAGTTTCTCAATTAACCATTCGTAGACCTTTCTAAACTGTAATAACTTTTCGATTTGAAGTTCACCTTTCACTTTTCACCATCAAAAATTAGGCACGCTCACCGGGAAAAATTCGTCAACGTCGCCGTAAACACTCCCCGCTCCCGTTTTTTAAAAGCAACGTCCCAATCACCTTTATACCGCAACACTTTTGGAACCAGCAGATCACCAAATTTTTGCATTTGCACTTCCATTTGTACATCAAAATCGTAGGCTCCGGCATTGTAACTCATTTGATAAGTCCGGGCTACGATTTCCATGCTCTTGCTGTTAAACCAGGTTGTCATGTGATCAATTACAATATCATCTTCATCAATTTCGTCATCAGTTTTGGCTTTGATTGTGAAAATGTAACAGTATTGTCCATCATAATCACCCATGTCAATATTGAAATCATAATTCTTCGCGACATCGGGATCAAAAATGTTAATCTTATTTCCCATGAACGGAATTCCCGGAATGCGCGCACCCGGATTGAAGAACAACATTTTCAATTGTTCTTTATGTTTTTCAATGCCACTTGTTCCGCGAACATTGCGTTGTGTGCCCCGTACGATATTATTTTCTCCGCAAACAGAACCATAGGTAAAAAAAAGACTTGCGTATAACTCCGCCGTATAATAATTCAGATTTCCTTTTCGGTCATAAATATTCCCGCTTGTTTTCTCATTTACCTTTTCCATTGTCCTGCATCCCTTTGACCGGTGTTGTTTTGTAACACTTTCAAGCGAAGCAATGACCTGCCCGCGTTTGTTCATCATGCGGATATCATTATAAGAAGTAAACTGTAGAATTCGAAGATTGCGGAATGCCTTGTAAAATGTTGTATCCTTTTTAATCAG
>CAZCKF010000250.1:0-1374 GCA_964499155.1 uncultured Chitinophagaceae bacterium | reverse complement strand
CCAAAAATTTCGGCACATTCAGATCACTGCGAACCACAACCTCCGTTAAGTCGATCATTCTCGACACTGCTTCTGTATCAGCAGAATCATCTTCCTGCGCGGAAATATTTAAAGGGAATGCAAAAACGATGAGAATGATATATTGAAAGCAGATGATTTTCATATCAAGTATTAATCACTTGCCTAAACAAGCATTTCTGAACAATAAAAAAATTTCGAAATTAAGAGTAGTATCCGTGTAATCAGTTTTAATCTGTGTAATCATTTCTTCGGAAATAACATCCGGTAATCCACACTAATATTCCCTTTCGAAATATCATCCAGTTTTCTTCGCAGCAGCTTCCTTTTAAGAGGCGTCATATAGTCGATAAACAACTTCCCTTCAATATGGTCATATTCATGCAGGATTACCCGGCCGGTTACTCCTGAAAAAGTGGTTGTATGCTCGTTAAAATTTTCGTCCATGTAATTCAATGTTACCGTCTGCGATCTCATTACATCTTCCCGGATCTTTGGAATGCTCAGGCACCCTTCATTATACGCCCATTCATCTCCCCCTGTTTCATCGATATGCGCGTTAATAAAAACCTGCTTGACTCCCGGTGCATCTGCATATGTCGCACGCTCTTCCTCATCCATGTTTGCATATATCTGCGTACTGTCAATAACAAATAAGCGTATATCGCGATTCACTTGTGGTGCTGCGAGACCAACACCATTACTGGCATACATCGTTTCCCACATATCCTCGATCAATTTGTCAAGTTGCGGGAAATCCGGATCAATATCAACTGCCACCTTTCTCAGTACAGGGTGGCCATAGGCGACGATAGGTAAAACCATGTTGGAAGCAAATTTACGGCAGAATGGAGAAGCGGAGACCCTAAATTAGAGATGGCTATTTAGTACAGTGAAAAGTGAAATGTGAAATGTGAACTTCTATTTGCAAATGACCTAAATGTATTGAGATTTCTTTTAGGCAGTTTTTAAAAATAATTTGATTTAAGAATTTGATTCTTTTAGAGCATGTGGGGATTTTAAGAATCCGTTTAATTATTTTCTGCCTCAAAGATTTTTCATGTAATCCTGCAGCATCATCGTAGCTGCAATTTCATCCACCAATTCCTTTTTTCTCCTGTCCTTTTTTTTCATACCCATTTCAAGCATGGCTCGGGAAGCCATTTTGGATGTGAACCTTTCATCAACTTTTGTAATGGGAATTGTTGGGAAATTTTTTTCAAGATCCTTTATGCATTTTGCTACCAATGGAGTGGCATGTGTTGCCGTATCATCAAGATTGAGCGGATGCCCGATGATGATCAATTCAACGGGTTCAGTTTTAAAGTAATTTTTTAAAAAGGAAATGAGTTGGGG